>JBBRNU010000427.1:0-4609 GCA_038230115.1 Chthonomonadales bacterium
CCGTTTCAAATGCGCGTCGCGCCGCGCGTCCTGCGGGACAAAATCAAAGTGGCGTGGCAGGGGATGGCGAAACCGGACTTTCGCCGCGCGCTGCGGCGACTGGTGGAAGACCCGCGCTGGAGCGTGATGCTTCAGCACAATCCGATGCGCGCCGAACATGAGATGCGCTGGTATCTGCCGAGTCGCTTCGTTGGCGGACAGTTCGCCACGCTCAATCGCGGGCCGCGCATCGAAATTCTCGCCTTCCGATGGGATAAGCCCGCCGACGAAGCTGCCCCTACCGCACCCAACGTCGAAGACGCCTCTCGTCCCGCCGCGCCGGTCTGAAAACCTGACTTCGCGAACAAGTCTTGCGTGATCCTTTCGACTTTTCCCTACGAAGCGCACAACGCCAAAAAGCCGTCCTCCGCATTGCGCGAAGGACGGCTCTTTTATTCTCTGTGGCTCCCGCCTCTCGATTACGACATTGCGACAAGGCCGATGGACGGCTAGACGACGCCCAGGTTGCGGCGGGGACGCCAGCCGGGAATGCGGCGCGGGTTGAAGGCGTCCGACGATTCGAGCGGAATCGAGCAGACCAGACAATACGGGAAGCGGGCGGCGAGATACCGGGCGTCCTGCCAGCGCGGTTCGAACCAGACGCGCAGTTCGTGGCGGGCGATCAACTGCGCCGACTGCTGCCGGGGGTCTTGCCGCACCACGCGCGTGACGCCCGCAGGCAGCGCGGTTCGCTTACCCCGGTCGCCGGGCCACTCCGTCAAAAACCGAATCGGGTCTGCCATCGCGCTCCTGTTCCTGCCAACGCTTCCGCGCCGCTCGCCTCGCCATCCCCGCAGCCGACATTTTCCGCGCCATTGTTCGCTTGAAAATCGCGCGCCGCCCGTCCGACCGTCAGAGACGTAGACAGGCGTAAATTGGTCTGCGGGCTAGGCGCGGGCGGACGCAAACCGGCCCCAAAAAAGTTGTGAAAAGACCGTCAAGCAGGCCCAAAACCGCTTGACACTTACCGGCCCTGCGTGTACAATGGGGGCATACAGGGGAAGTGCGGGGGTAGTCGGGGGAGGATGACGGGAAACTTGCTCCCAACCCGCTCCGCGCCAACCCCGATCTTTAATTTTTTCAGGAAAGCTTTTGTAACTGCCGAATGGCGATCAGTCCAACATCTCCCCGAATGTGGGGCCGCTTTGAACACAGCCTAGACGATAAGGGCCGCGTCATTGTGCCTCAGAAATTTCGAGATAAGCTCGGCGAGGAGTTCGTTCTCACCACCGGGCCGGATCATCACATTCGCATCTACCCGCTGACGGTCTGGGAACTGCTGGAAGAGCAGTTGGTCAGCGTGGATGTCCATGACGAACAGGATACGTCGCTCGTGTTTTTGCAGCGTATGTTCGGCAACTGCGAGTTTGTCAGTTACGACCAACAGAACCGGCTTTCGATCCCGCGCCATCTGCGCGACTGGGCCGGACTGCGCGAGGGCGATACGGCCATTATCCTGGGCAGCGGAACCCGCCTGGAAATGTGGAGCCGGGCCAACTGGGACACTTTCAGCGCCACGTTCACGTCGGGCAACGCCGAGCGCGCCTCGTCGGGCCGCAAAGCCGCTGTCGGCCCGCGCGTCGTCGTGGAAGCCGGAAGCGAGCCGACCCTGCCAATCCCGGCGGAAGGCGCGTAGGGAAAACGCGAATGTCCGACGACCCGGACGCTTACGATTCCGCCTATCATCGGCCCGTATTGCTGGACGAGACGCTGGCGTATCTGGCTCCGAAACCGGGCGAAATAATGTTCGACGCCACTCTGGGCGGCGGCGGCCACAGCGCGGCGCTGCTCGCGGCGATCCGGCCCGGAGGCGTTCTCATCGGGCTGGATCAGGATCAGGACGCGCTCGACGCGGCCCGAACCCGGTTCGGAAACCTTGAAAATCGCGACGAATCCGCTTCTATTATACTGCTTCATACGCCTTTTGGCAAGTTGGAAGCGGCGCTGATGGCAAATTCGGTTACGCAGAACGTTCGGCTCGACGGCGCGCTGTTCGATCTGGGGGTTTCGTCGCATCAGCTGGACGCGGCGCGCGGATTCAGTTTTCGCCGGGACGAGCCGTTGAACATGCGGATGGACGCCGCGCCGGACGCCGGACCGACCGTCGCCGACCTGCTGCGAACCGAGAGCGAAACGGAAATCGCGCGCTTCCTGTGGGAGTACGGCGAGGAACGCTGGAGTCGGCGCATCGCGCAGCGGATTGTCGCACAGCGCCAGCGGGAGCCGATTGTGACGACCGGGCAGCTGACCGCGCTGGTGGAGGCCGCGATCCCGCGCGGAGCCTGGCCGCGCGACATTCACGTGGCGACCCGCACGTTTCAAGGGCTTCGCATCGCGGTCAACGACGAGCTGGGGCAGCTGCGGGACGGGCTGGAAGCCGCCCTGAATCGGATGAAACCGGGCGCGCGGCTCGTCGTCATCAGTTACCATTCGCTGGAAGACCGGATCGTCAAGCAGTTGTTCGCGTCCCATGCCGGGCGTTCGCCGTCCGCGCCCGGCATGTCGCCTGCGGCGTTTCTGCCGCCCGCGCCGAGTTTGGAGCCGCCGGTTTCGATTTTGACGCGCAAGCCGATTGCGCCAACCGAAGCCGAAGTCGCCCGCAACCCGCGCGCCCGCAGCGCGAAACTGCGCGCCGTAGAAGTCAAGTGAAAGCGGAAGCCACGCCTTCACGTGAGAGGCGGCGAACGCGGCGCGAACGAATGCGGGACAGGCGACGGGCCAGCAAAATAGATAGAACCGAAACCGAACGCACGGCCCAACCGCCGACTTGACCCTTTGTCAAAGGATAGCGCTGCCATCATGCCAACAGCAACCCAATCCTCCGTTTCTTCTTCCGGCTCCGCTTCGGCGTTTCGCGCGCAGGGCGACGGCGGCGGGCGCGCGACTTCGGCGGCTTACGCGCTGCGCGGTTCCGGCGGTTTGAGCGCGACGCGCAGTCAGCCGGTCACGCCGCCGGTTGTTGCGCCGCCGCGCGCCGTTCCGGTTCCCGCCCCGCGCGCCCGTTCGCAAACGCGCCTGCTGCTCGTGATGACGCTGGCCGCGTTCGTGACGGTCGTGACCGGGCTGATTTACCTGTCGGGCCATGCGCGCATCACGCAGGAGGGCTATCGGCGGGCGCGGCTCAAGGCGCAGCTGCGGCAGGCGCAGGAACTTTCGCAGCAGTGGCGGCAGCGGCAGGCCGTCGTCAACACGCCCGCTTCCATCGAGGCCCGCGCGCTCGCCCTGGGCATGATCCGCGCCGACGACAAGCAGACCGTCACGCTGCCCTGACGCGCTCGTTTTCGTGCGTTAGCGCATCTCCACGCGAGTAGTTGTGCGACCATCTGTAGGAGATTCGCTTGCTGCGCCCTGCATTTCCGTAATGCTGCGCCCTGCATTTCCGTAATGCTGCGCCCTGCATTTCCGTAATGCTGCGCCCTGCATTTCCGTAATGCTGCGCCCTGCATTCTCTGCGGTAAGCGCCGCCCCGCCCTTCCAGCGCTGACGCGGGGTCAGATATTCCTCCGATTGGGTTGGGCAAGGAGCGAGACGCATGGCAGTCCGAGGCATGGTTCCCAATGATATGCTGCGGCGACGCATGGAGCGCGCGTTCTGGCTGATCCTCCTGTGCTATCTGGCGCTGGTGGGCCGTCTGCTTTACTTGCAGGGCGTGCAGGGGCCGATTCTACATCAGGAGGCCATCCAGAGGCGCGAGGAGCGCATTCCCCTGCCCGCCCGCCGGGGCGCGATCTGCGACCGCAATGGCAGGCCGCTCGCCGTGAGCCTGTCGGTCGGCGTCGTCGGCTTCGACCCTTCTCAGGTTCAGCCCAACCCCGACGACGCCAAAGCGACCGCAAAAACCGAGCAGGCGTTGACCGCGACCCTGCCGCGCGTGGCCGCGCTGCTCCATTTGCCGGAAGCCGATCTTGCTGATCTGGTAAAGCGGGCGCGAGCGCGTTCCAAACCCGAAGCCCCGGTCAAGTGGGTCGTCGTGAAGCGCGACGTGCCGTATGATCTGGCGCAGCAAATTCGCGATACGCATCCCAAACTGATCGGCTTCGGCGTGCAGGACGCCAGCAAGCGCGTGTATTCGAGCGCGCAAAGCGCCGCGCAGGTCGTGGGGTTTCTGGGCGCGGGCGGCAGCGGCGCGGCGGGTCTGGAGCGCGCCTGCGGGCGGTGGCTCGACGGGCATGACGGATATGCCGAGGCCGAATTGGACGACCGCAAGCGCGAGATTCCCGGCACGCTCCAGCGCCTGATTCCCGCCAAAGACGGCCTGGACATCCATACCACGCTGGACGCCAACGCGCAGCACATCGTTACGGAAGAAGCCGGGCGCATCGTCGAAAAGTACCACCCGAAGGGCGTTTCGATTGTCGTTGTCGAGCCGGATACCGGCGACATTCTGGCCCTTGTCAGCAGCCCGAACTACGACCCCAATCCGGGCCGGCGCAACTCGCTGACCGGCGAGGCGCTGGCGGAGCGGTGCGCGGCCCGTCTGTACGAACCCGGCTCGACCCTGAAAGCGCTCACGATTGCCGGAGCGCTAAACGACGGCGCGATCAACCGGGGCAGCGGTTTTTACTGCAAC
>JBBRNU010000428.1:0-4600 GCA_038230115.1 Chthonomonadales bacterium
AAAGTGGCCGCCGTGCAGACGATGAAGGAAGCTATGCGAAAGGGCGGCGCGTTCTTGAAGGAGCCGGTCATGGCCGTCGAGATCGAAACGCCGGAAAACTTCATGGGCGACGTCATCGGCGACATTAATCGTCGCCGCGGAACCGTGAAAGAGATGAAGCCGGGCGCGGGCGGCACGCAGATCATCAGCGTGCAGGTTCCGCTTTCGGAAATGTTCGGGTACGCCACCGACCTGCGCGGCAGCACGCAGGGCCGCGCCTCGTTCAGCATGACGCCCTCGCACTACGAGGAAGTCCCGCGCAACGTGGCCGAAGAACTGCTCGCCAAGTCGCAGGGCAAGCAGCCGGTCAAGGCGTAACCAGCCTGTGCTAATGCGCTTCGCGGTTCGGTTGTTTCTTTACGGAAGCGCCGCGGCCAGCGAAGCGCATTAGGCTGTGAAGCCGCCAGCGCTGGAAGCGCTTTCGAGACGGGCCTGCAAACGATCCGTCTCGCCAATGAATACGAACGATTGAAATCGCAATACCTTTTACCTCCTTATGCAGGAGCGGGAGACGGATAAACAATGGGCAAGGCAAAATTCGAGCGAACGAAACCGCACGTCAACATCGGGACGATCGGCCACGTGGATCACGGCAAGACAAGCCTGACGGCGGCGATCACGCGGATGCTCTCGACCTACAACGGCAGCAAAGCCATGAGCTACGACGAGATTGACAGCGCGCCCGAAGAGCGCGAGCGGGGCGTCACCATCAACGTGGCGCACCTGGAATACGAAACCGACGCCCGCCACTACGCCCACGTGGACTGTCCCGGTCACGCCGACTACATCAAGAACATGATCACCGGCGCGGCGCAGATGGACGGAGCCATTCTGGTCGTCTCCGCCGCCGACGGCCCGATGCCCCAGACGCGCGAGCATATCCTCTTAGCCCGGCAGGTGGGCGTTCCCCACATCGTCGTCTTTTTGAACAAGTGCGACATGGTGGACGACGAAGAGCTGCTGGAACTCGTGGAATTGGAAGTGCGCGAACTCTTGAGCAAGTACGAGTTTCCCGGCGACGACGCCCCCGTCATTCGCGGGTCGGCGACCGAAGCCCTGACGAGCGAGAACTTCGGTAGAGAGGACAAGGCGCACAGCAAGATATGGGAATTGATGGACGCGGTTGACAGTTTCATTCCCACGCCGAAGCGTGACAACGACAAGCCGTTTCTGATGAGCATCGAAGACGTGTTCACGATCACGGGACGCGGCACGGTGGTGACGGGACGGGTGGAGCGGGGGACGCTCAAGATCAACGAGGCGGTGGAGGTGGTGGGACTGAAGCCGACGCGCAGCACGATTGCGACGGACTTGGAGCAGTTCCACAAGAAGTGCGACCTGATCTACGGGGGCGACAACGCGGGGATGCTGTTGCGGGGGGTGAACCGGGCGGACGTGGAGCGGGGTCAGGTGGTGGCGAAGCCGGGAACGATCAAGCCGCACACGAAGTTCCAGGGGGAGTTGTACATCCTGACGAAAGAAGAAGGGGGTCGGCACACGCCTTTCTTCACGGGGTACACGCCGCAGTTCTTCTTCCGCACGACGGACGTGACGGGGAAGATGAACCTGCCGGAAGGGGTGGAGATGGTGATGCCGGGGGACAACATTCGGATCACGGGGGAGTTGATCAGCCCGATTGCGATGGAAGAGGGCTTGCGTTTCGCGGTGCGTGAGGGCGGACGCACGGTCGGAGCCGGCGTCGTTACCAAAATCTTCGAATAGAAGAGGAAAGCGGGCGGTCAGGGGCTTGCGCGTTTTATTTCGACGCGAACCCTGACCGCCGCGATTTACGTAAGGGTATTTGAGGAGTGGAACGGGCGGAATTGAGATTGATATGGCGGGGAATTCGACCCGCGCCAGGAATGGACGAAAGCAATGGCAAGCAAAAAAGAGACCCGTATCGTCATTACGATGGCTTGCACCGAGTGTCGTTCGCGCAACTACACGACCTCGAAGAACCGCATGAACCATCAGGGTCGCATGGAACTGAAAAAATACTGCCCGCGACAGACCTGCCGTCACCATACGCTGCATCGCGAGGCGAAGTAAACTCATACGTGTCGGGCGGGTTGGCAGCGGGCGCGAGTCCGGGCCGAACGCCCTCTTAGGGGCATAGCTCAGTTGGTAGAGCGGCGGTCTCCAAAACCGTAGGCCGTAGGTTCGAGTCCTGCTGCCCCTGCCATTTTTTGAAATGCGCGTGAACGCCGCGTTCCTTGAACGCAATCGAATTCCAATCGAAATCGAAACCGTCGAACAATCGAAGCAGACGCGGCAAGGATCGAAACAAGCAAACATCATGGCAATCGAGCAGCGACCCAATGCGAAAATCGGCGGCAGCGCGGTTCCGCCCAGCGCCACTACGGAGCGAGCGCGCAGCTACATTCAGGAAGTCATCACGGAACTCAAAAAGACGACCTGGCCCACGCGACAGGAAGCGACGAACATGACGAAAGTCGTGATCAGCGTTATTTTCGTGCTGGGATGCTACATGGGCCTGCTCGATTTCGTTCTGACCTTGCTTGTCAGCAAGTTCAGTCTTATCAAGTAGGCGCGAAACCGACCTGTTCGTGGCAGCGTCCGGCCTGCTCCGACGGCGCTTTTGCAGCGTGCCGACTCGTGCGCTCATCCGGCGCGTAGAGACTACGCTTGTTCAGCGCGCAGCGGCCCGACTCAGCCCCGACACCGGTGGAGACAAGATGCAACGACATTGGTACGCGGTTCACACCTATTCCGGGCATGAAAACAAGGTGATGAACAATATCCTGCGCCGGGCCGAAACGATGGGCCTCCGCAGCAAAGTGTTCCGTATTCTTGTGCCGACCGAAGCGGAAACGCGCACGCGGGCCGGCAAAAAAATCGAAGTCAAGCGCAAAGTTTATCCCGGCTACGTGCTGATTGACATGGTGCTGGACGACTCGACATGGTATCTGGTGAAGTCCACGACGGGCGTGACCGGGTTCATTCCTCCCGGCAATAAGCCGGTTCCGCTCCTCGACCGCGAAGTGAAAGATATTCTGGAAGCCGTCGAGGGCAACGTTCCGGTTCCGGTTATCAAGTTCGAGAAGAACGAGGTCGTGCGCGTTATCGCGGGGCCGTTTACGGAATTTACCGGCAAGATCGAGGAACTCAACGCGGACAAGGAAAAAGCCCGCGTTCTGATCTCGATTTTTGGACGCGACACGCCGGTCGAGTTGGATTTCGCGCAGATCGAAAAAGTGATCTGACGCGGAGCGCCCGAATTTTCGACTCGCAGCCTGCGACGGGAAAGAACCGGGCGCAGGCTGTCATTTGCCGCGCGCGGCGCGTAGACACTATTAGAAACCAGAGGGAATGGAATGGCGAAGAAAATTACCGCGGTGGTTAGACTCCAGCTCAACGCTGGCAAAGCGACCCCTGCGCCCCCCGTCGGCTCCACGCTGGGGCCATACGGGATCAACATGATGGAATTCATCAAGGGCTATAACGAGAAAACCGCCGCGCAAATCGGCACGGTAATCCCGGTCGAAATCACTATTTTCGAGGATCGCTCGTTTACCTTCATCACGAAAACGCCGCCCGCCGCCGAACTCATCAAGATGGCGGCCTCCGCAGCGAAGGGTTCGGGACGCCCGAACCGCGAAAAAGTCGGTCAGCTCTCGCAGGATCAAGTCCGCCAGATCGCCGAAACCAAAATGCCTGACTTGAATGCCAACGACATCGAAGCCGCCATGAAAATCATTGCGGGAACCGCCCGTTCGATGGGCGTTGACGTCGCCGGTTAGTCCGCTGTGACGGGACACGTTTGTACGCTTCGCGCCCTTGTGCCGGAAGCGGTCGCGCCTGGAAAGTAAGGAACTGTCGCTATGCCAACTGCAACTGCGCTGATTGAGTTTTCTCTGCTGGGCTTGCTGGGCGCGGGCTGGCTGCTCCTGAGCCGGTATGTGATGCGTCTGGACGCCGGTCAGTCCTTTCATCTGGCCGCGAACCAGAGGGATCGCCGCAAGGCTCGCTTCTATTTTCTGTCCGTCAACGTCGGTCTGACTCTCGCGCTGATGAGTTTTTTGGCCCTTGACGCTCTCTCGCGTATGGCTTTCGACTCGCTGACGACGCAAGCCTGGACGTTGGGCGTCGTGCGCGGCGTTGGGCTGTGGGGTCTGATCATGACGGCTCTGGTGTGGACGCAGGTCGGTCAGCGCGTCAGCCAGCTCAACTCGGACGGGAAGTCCCGGACGCCGCGGGCCGAAGACCGCCAGCAGCCCAACTTGAACCGACGTTAAGCGCGCCTGACGGTATTATCACCGTATTTCTCCTACGGAAGGCGTTGGGGTTGCGGGTGATTGTTAGGTCACCCCTCATGCGCTGCGCTGGCGGCCCTTCTCCCTGCATGGGAGAAGGGCCGAGGGCCGTGACCTACGCCTTTGCAAGAAGCGGAAGCGAAGGTGCCGCCGTTCAGTTCTTTCGTTGGTTAGGAGACGGCAGACGTTCTAAAATTTTCTGCGTCTGCAATGCTTGGTTTGGGTGGGAGAGGCTTGCGAACCCTCGTTATGACCACCGGAGATTTATCCTGATGGCTGATACTGAA
>JBBRNU010000429.1:0-4586 GCA_038230115.1 Chthonomonadales bacterium
CCGCGCTTGAGCAGCAGGCGAACCGTGTCCGTATGCCGCGCCGCCGCAGCCGTCAACAGAGGCGACCAGCCGCCGTCCATAGCCGCGTTCGGGTTCGCGCCCTGATCCAGCAGATACGCGACGATGGCGGTTTGCCCGTTTTGCGCCGCGCCGTCCAGCAGGGTCACGCCATGATCGCCTTTTGCGGCCAGCCTCGCCCCCTGCGCCGTCAGCGTCTGTAAAGTCGCCAGTTGTCCGCCGCTCGCCGCCGCCCATAAAGCGTTGGTTTGCAGAGTTTTTCGCTGCTTCGGGTTTGGTTCCGCCGCCAGCAGATGCTGCACGCGCGCCGTATCGCCGAAATGCGCGGCTTCCCCGACCTGAATTTTTGCGCCCCGGTCTCGCAGCAGGGTATAAATGGCAAACGCCTTTTGCCGCCGCGCGGGAATCAATTGACTCAGCGTGTCGTTTTCCCCGCGGATGGCGCGGGTCACGCCGGAGTTGCCGCTTGCGTCCGCGGCGTTGACGTCGGCGCCCGCATCGAGCAGGACGCATGCCACCGCGACATCGCCTCCGGCGCAGGCAAACAGGAGCGGGCTATTGCCGTCGCTCGACCGGGCGTTGACATCGGCGCGTTTCGACAGGAGCAGTCTCACCATCGGGACGCTGCCGGTTTTCGCCGCGAGCATCAGGGGCGTCTGGCTCGCTTCGAGCCGTTCCTCCACCTTGCGCCCATCGGCAAGCAGACGCCCAACCCGCTCCACTTGCCCGCCCTGAATGGCCTGATAGAAATCGCGCTTGCGCTGCACCTTCTCGGAAAACGCCGCATAATCGCCCGCTCCCGACCGGCTGGCAAGCGGCTGGGCGGATTCCCGCAGCGCGGAGAGCGTGCGCGCTTTGATAAAAGCGAACCCGCCCCACAGCGTCAGCAGGCCCGCGACAATCAGCGCGGGAGCCTTTCGGTTCGATGGTTTCGAGCGTTGCGGGATTACAGACATGGCGCGCTCCGGTTCGTTCCCCATCCTAGCCAGTCCTTGCCAAGGCCAGGCTGCAAGCGCGATCTCGCTCAGGCCCGACAATGCGGCCCCAATCAGGCCGATAAGGCGGCTTCCAGATCGCTCCACAGGTCGTCGGCGCTTTCCAGACCTAGATGCAGGCGGGCAACCCAGCGCGCTTTGTCGTCCGCCTCGCCGAACGCCAGACCGGGCAGATGGGCCGGGAGCGCCAGGCTCTCGAAACCGCCCCAGCTGCACCCGATGCCGAAGTAGCGCAGGGCGTTGATGAAGCGGTACGTGGCCTCGCGCGTCGGCATTTGCAGTTCCATGCTCAACAGGCCGCTGGTTCCGCGCAGTTGCCGGGCCGTCAGGTCGGGCTGCGGGTCGTCGGCCAGACCGGGATAATATACGGTCCGCACGCGCGGATGCGCGCACAGCGCCTGCGCGATACGGCGCGCGGTCTGCTGATGCCGCTCCATGCGAAGGGCGAGCGTTCGCAGGCCGCGCAATAGCAGCCACGCCGCGAAGGGATCGAGAACCGCCCCCATCAGGCAGCCCTCCTCAAGCGTGAGCCGCTTCAGGCGCGAGACGCTGCCGACGACCACGCCCGCCATGAGGTCGCTATGCCCGCCCAGATACTTGGTCGCCGAATGACAGACTAAATCCACGCCCAGCGCGAGCGGGTTTTGAAAGTAGGGCGAGGCCCAGGAGTTGTCGCAAATCGTGGCCGCGCCGTGCGCTTTCGCCAACGCCGCCACGCCCGCCAAATCCTGCTGTCGCATCAGGTTGCTGGACGGCGATTCCAGAAAAAGAAGCGTGGTTTCCGGGCGAATCGCGTCCGCCCACTCCTCCAAATCACCGCCGTCCACGAACGTCGTCGCAACGCCGAAGCGCGTCAGATAGTTGGTCAGCAGTTCGCGCGTCGGGCCGTACACGGTATGCGGCGCGATGACGTGGCTGCCCGCGCGGACGCACGACAGGACGGCGGCGGAAATCGCGCCCATGCCGCTGCCGAAGCATCGCGCCGCGCCCCCGCGCTCCAGCGCCGCCAATTTCGCCTCGACAATTTGCGTCGTCGGATTCGCGAGGCGCGTGTAATCGAGCGAGGCGTCGGGATTGGGCGGGCCGTCGTGGTTGACATATCGTATCCACGCCTGCTCGCGCGTTTCGCAGTCCGGGTAGGTGAACAGCGAGTTCTGGTACAGGGGCGGGATGACGGCCCCCTTGTACTGACGGGGGTCTTCGCTCCAGTGCGCGCAAATCGTCTCGAAATCCGGCAGGTCATCGGGCCAATCCGTCGGTTCGGGCATAATCGGCGTTCCTCGTTCCTTCCCAGAGCCTCCCGGAATTCCTCCGCCGGAGCGCTGGCCCTACGGTTCGACAGACGCCATGAGTTTTCCTATCCGTTTTCGTCCCGCCGCAAGCGAAACACTGTGTTCGGCAGAAGCAGGCGCTATTTCGGCTCTTCGCGAAACTGTAGCGCCATCTCTCCTGAGCAAGCCCGTTCCCGTTCCAACGCTGACCTTGCCGGACACGTCGCCCCGCATATTCATTCTCTTATTTTGTAGAATAAACTGGTTTTGAGGTTCACGCCTTCAAAGCTATTTCCACTGGCGCTTGACAATACGCAGCATGTACTTTATAATTCAAAGTACTTTGTGTTGTGTTAGCGGACGATTGAAACGACTTGCTGGATTTTGTGACGGTTTTCTTGACGGAGGTTTCTACTTTCTATGTCCACACCATTGGAGGCGCCGCCTCGCGGCAAACGCCCCGCTGACCTTCTTCTCGGCGTTCTCTTCGCGCTGCTGACGGGAGTGATCGCCCTCTTTGCGGCGAAGGTCGGCTTTCAGGGTCGGGGCAGCGCCGCCGACGGCGCTACCATTTGGCCCAACCTCATTACGGGCAGCGCGTCGTTGGTTGGCGCGGCAGGCTATCTGCAACTCAGGAAGTGGTCGGTTCCCATTTATGCGGTCGCAGTGGCGGGACATTTCGCCAGCCACCTGCAGCTGCTCGCCATGCGCGCCGGGTCGGGACGCCTAACCGTCGCGAACGTTGTTTTGTTGGCGCTTCCGCCTTTGCTTGCGCTAGCCGTTCTGACAAATATGTGGCGGCAGCGTAAGCAGGGGTTTTTGCAGTAGCCCCGCCGTGAAGAACGGCGCAGAAGATTAGAACGCAAAAAGCCCGCCTTTCGCGGAAGATTCCTGGGAGAAAACGGGCTTCATAAAATCGCGCCTGCCTAAGCGAACCCGCTACAGTTTCGTCATCGTGTCCGACACGTCATCCACGTAAAAGCCGTAGTTTTCCTGGTTCGATGGCAGGACATAATCCATGATGTAGGCTTTGCCCTTGTAGGTCGTGGTTTTGACCAGGCGCACGCGGCTGACTTTGTAGCGCCCGTCCTCGTCCCGGTATGTCCCCTCTTCCCGCACCATCACGTCGAAGCGTCCGCCCTCGCCCGGCTTGACCTGCGTGATGGCGTATTTCGTCGGGACGAACGAGCCGCGGGCGCTTGCGAACAGGGCGGGGGCGGTTCCCGGCGCGTCGCCCGGCCCATGCCCCGCGTACCATTCGCCGCGCTTTTGCAGGGTCAGGCGATCCGTGCCGGGAACCGGAACCATCAGTTTCAGCAGCATGGTTTTTTTGTCACGGCGCGCATACGCGGCCTCGAACTGGTTGACGACAGCAATCGCGGCGGCCTTGCCGGTCACGGTCGGCGCTTTGGCTTTCGTCGGAGCCTTCTGCGCGCGTGCGGCGGGCGCAAGGGTCAGCGCGTTGAAAGCGACGAGCGCGGCCAGCGCGAAAAACGTTCCTCTTCTCAACTTCTCGTTCTCCTTGTTTCCTTCTTTATCCGTCCCACTTTTCGTTGCAGGGCGAGCGTCCTGCGGTCGGACGTTCGCGTTTGCGCTGCGTTTTTCCTGCCCCGGCGCGCTCGCCCGCGTGTGCTATAATGATGGTCAACAACTTTCCGCCGATTTCAAATCGCGAATCGAGAGACGCCATTCTCGAAACGCCCGCTTGTTTTCAGGAGGCCGCAACCCCATGACGCCCAATCCACTGACCGAACGCCTGGACGAAAATCTCGCCGATACGCTGCTGTCGGAAGCCCTGTCGCGTGGCGGCGACTTCGCCGAAATTTACGGCGAGCGCAGCGAAAGTACGCGTATTCCCCTGGAAGAAAACAAAATTCAGTCGGCGGAAACGCGCCAGTCGCTCGGCGTGGGCGTGCGCGTGATTCACGGCGAAAAGCAGGGGTATGCCTACAGCGACGACCTGTCGCCGGAGAAACTGCGGGAAGCGGCGCGCGTGGCCGCGTACATCGCCGAGGGCGGCAAAACCAACGCCCCGGTTTCGGTTGCGCGCCAGACCGGGCCGGAATTCTACCCGATTCGTCATGCCGCGTCCGACGCCGACGTGCGCGCCAAGGTGCAGTTAGTGCAGCGCGCCAATCAAGCCGCCTACGAGTACGACCCGCGCGTGCGGCAGGTGCAGGTCGGCTTCATTGACAGCGCCAAACACATTCTTGTCGCGAATTCCGAGGGCGTCTACATCACGGATTATCAGCCGATGCTGCGCTTTCAGGTGGTCGTGCTGGCGGTCGAGGGCGGCGAGGCG
>JBBRNU010000430.1:0-4567 GCA_038230115.1 Chthonomonadales bacterium
CGGCCCGGCGCGAACCGTGAGGCGCAGGCGGTCGCGGAGGAACTATTGCGCGTGGCGGGCGCGAACGAACGGCCCCGCGCGGCGAATGTCTCCTCCGCCCTGCCCGCTGCAAACCAACCGCCGCGCCCTGCTTCGGCGACCGACGCGCCGTCTCCCTCCGCCTCAACTCCTGACCCGCGCGCAGTTCGGGCCGAAGCGCTGCATCTGGTCGGACTGGTGGGGGATGGACGCAGCGCGCCCGGTCTGGCTGAACTGCTGAACGACCCGGACGTGCGGGACGAGGCGCGCATGGCGCTGGAACGTATTCCCGGCAGCGCGTCCAATACGGCCCTGAAGCGCGCCGCAAAAACCGCCGGGTCGGACTTTCGCCCCGCGCTGGAACAGTCTTTGCACAACCGCGCGCTAACGCCGCGCGCCGTCGGCAAGTCGCTGTAGCAGGACGATTTCCGACGTTTGCGGATCGGGCAGCGTGATGGCAAGGCCGTTCTGCATCAGGTCGTCGCCGGTGCGCGTGACGGTCTCGCTCGTCCCGTCGGCGAAGCGCGCTTGATACCGCGCGCCTGATGACAGTCCGCGCCACTTGAAAACGTGGCGCGTTTCCTTTTCGCTCCCCCGAAACGCGAACAATGCCCCCGCCCCGGCGGGCGCGTCCTCGTACTGCAAGCCGTCCCAATGCACGCCGTCGGGCCATCCTCCCACGTGGTACAAATCGCCCGCCGCAATCAGCGGGCGCAGCGCGGTCTTATACCGGGCGAACTCGCGCCAGGCCGCGTCTCGCCACTCCTCGCGCCACGTGTCCGGCTTACCGACGAGCGTGAACCCGGCCATCAATCCGCTGCGTAAGCGCGCCACGAATTCCGGCGTGGTCGTCTTTTCGGTCGGGGCGGGGTCAATCACGCACTGACAGGCGGCGGGCGGCAGGGCGTAAGCGGCGGCGTACAACGCGCGGCGGTTGGCAAGTCCATTCGTGTCCGGGGTCAGGCGCGCAAACGCAACCCGCGTCAGCAGGCCATAATCCGGCAGCGCGTTTGCGCCCGCTCCCCGCGCGATTTGCAGGCCGGGGTTACGGGCGTGCAGAGCGTCGAGCAGGTCAGCATAGCCGCGCGCCGATTGCAGGGCGATGTCGGTCGGCGAGTCGGTGTGCGCGTGGTCGGTTCGTTCGCAGGCCGTGATGACGCTGCGCCCGTCGTCGGCCAGCAGACTGCAATGCGTGTCGCGCGCAAGCGCGGCCAGCCGCTGTGCGCCCCACGTAACGGCGCGCGGGTCGGCCAGGCAGACGGTCGCGCTCCGCGCGTCGGACGGCTTCCAGTTCGGCGGGTAATCCTGTGTGAACCATTCGCGCTGGAGCGGATCGCGCACGCTCAAGAGGGTTGGCGCGTCCGGCGGGTTCGCCGGCCCGCGCGCCCGGCCCGGTCGGGCGTCGCCGCCCTGCGTCCAGGCCAGATGCAGGCCGAATTGCAGGCTCCGCGCCCGCGCGTCGTCGGCAAGCGGAGCCAGGCCGTCGGGAAACCGGGCCGGGTCGGGCCGCCAATCGCCGAGCGCGCGTTCCCACCCCGCGCCCAATTCGAAGCGTTCCAGGCCCAGCGCGGCACTCGCTTCCAACTGATGGCGAACCGCGCCGTCGTTTTCTTTCGCGTCGTCGCCGGGCGCAAGATACGCGAGGCGGGGCGGGCGGGGCGTCGGGTTTTCGCCCGGCCCATCGGTCGCAATCCAGCGGCGCAGGGCGTTCGCGCCCGTATCCAGGTCGCCCGCGTAGCAGCCGACAAAAACCGGCGGGGCCGCAAACGTTTCGCCCGGCGCGAGTCGGGTGCGGCAGGGCGAGCGGGTCGGCGGCTCCGGGGGAACGCCGATTTCTACAAGCGTCGCCGAACCTGTCGGGGCCGCCCCGCCGCTTCCCATTGGATAACGCCCGTCTTTTTCTGACTTTTCCGTCTTCTCGTTCGTCTCTTTCGCGATCGCGCCGCTCGCCGGATCGTTGGCGAACGGGCGCAGGGCGATTTTGACCGGCCCGGAAGATAAGACGCCCGCATACCATCCCTGCGCCCCGGTCATGTCCTGTACGGTCAGCCAGGGGAGGGCGCTCGGCTCCGCTTTCGTTCCGCGCTCGCTTTCCATTTCGCCCGGCCCGGATTGGCGGGCGGCGGCGTAACCGGGCGTGACGCGCTCCTGCCGCAGTTCGGTCTCGCCCCCCCGCCCGTTTGCCCGCGCCAGCCACGTCCATTCCAGCGCGTGCGCGACCGGGCCGCGCATGACGAAGGCCAGACTCGGCTGCGCGGCGAGGATGACCGGCTGCTCGCCCCGATTGCGGATCGTGAGCCGGTGCAGGATCGGGCCGGAACCGGCCTGCCAGTAGGATTGCAGTTCCAGGGCCGGATTGTCGCAGGCGAAGGTCATGACGAAGCGGCGCGGCAGCCCTTCCAGTACGCGGCTGTCGGCGAATCGCCAGCGCAGGCTGACGGTGCGTCCCGCCATTTGCGCGCTCGCCATCAGGGGCAGGGCGGCGAAATCCGCGCCCGCCCGGTTCGGGCCGTCAATCCAGTCCCAGCCGGTCTGTACGCACCGCAGGCTCGTCAGGACGATGCGATTGCCGCGCGCCTCGACCCGCAGCGACGTGTCGCCGGTCGTCAAGGTCGCGCCCGGCCCGCTTTCTAAACTCCCCTGTACGCCGCGCGAGAACCGGACGACGGCGCGGCGTTCGCCCCGGTCGCTCTCGTCTCGGTCGCCGGGTTCGCTTGCGCCGCCGTTTTCGTGCGGAGCGAGCGCGCCTGTTCGCGGGAAATTCCGCGCCGACCACCTGCCGCTTTCCGATGGCAGGGCGGGCCGACGGCTCGAAACGACAAACGAAAGGGCGAACAGCAGCGCGAAAAAGAGGGCGCGCGGCCCGCCGCCGGCGATATTCATGGCGTCGCTCCCGCAGACTGCATTCGGCTCAGGGCGAACAAATCCCGCGCCACGCTTTCGATACGTTCCGCCTGCTCCACGCCCAGACGCCAGCGCAGGGGCAGGCCGGACGCGCCGTGCAGCGCGCCGCCAATTGCGCCCGCCATCGCCCCGATGCTGTCTCCGTTCGCGCCCGTGCGCCGACCGGCTGTCAACAAAATGGTTTCCAGATTTTGGGGATGGCTCGCCACGCAATAGAGCGCGCAGGGAACCGCCTCGCGCGCCCAGGCCGAACCGCCCAGCACGCGCAGGGCGGTCTCGGTTGCCACTCCGTCCGTCAGCAGGGCAAGCGCCAGATCGAGAACGCGCGCAAACGCCTCAAAGTCCGGCGACTCGGCGCGCGTCCGTTCCGCCAGGGTTTCCAGAAACGCCGGGCCGCTCCAATCCGCGAGGGCGTCGGGCGTGACCGGCAGCGCCAGGGCAATCGCCTCGGCCACAACGAACGCCCCGGCCTGCGCGTCGGGATGCCCATGCGTGACCTGCGCCTGCAAACGCGCGAAATTCCGGCGCAGCGCAGGATCGGGAAAGGCCAGGGCGATGGGAGCGACGCGCGCGGCGGGGCCGCAGCCCGCCTCGTCCGGCTCGGACACTTCATCCCAGGCCGCGCCGGTTCGCAATTGCAGGGCGGCTTGCAGCGTCGTGGGTTCCGGGCCGCGCGGCGCGTCATTGAGCCAGCGCACCAGGGCGTGCGCCCACGCTTCCGGGACGAACTGCCCACGCTCCTCCAGCAGCGTTTCGGCCAGGGCCAGCGTCAACTGCGTGTCGTCCGTCCACTGCCCGGCCTGCAAAATTTCGCCGCGCTCCGGCTCGCCCATTTCCGCGAGCGGAATTGTGAGCGGAGCTATCTCGCGGCCCGGCAGAAAATCTTCCGAGACGCCGCTTTCTGTTTCCGATTCCGCTAAAACGCCCTTCGACTCCATTCCTGCGGTTATCCCCGCGTCCGTTCTCGCTTCTATCTCTCCGGTCGTTCCCGTCGCGTCCGCAGGCGATCCTGCGAAGGGCATTCCCAGCGCGTCGCCAATCGCCCCGCCGAGCAGACAGCCGGTATATTTCGCCGCTGAAGTTGTCATCGTCGCCCCCTGTTGGCCCGGTTTCCCATTGCGCGCCTCATTTCCCCATCTTTATGACGCATCGTCACGCTTGACGGTGACACGCCGTCACGCGTGCGTGTAACGCATTGTAACGCTTTGCGCGCCGGTTGTCCAGCGGAAAAAGCGGAAGCGCCCGACTTTATCTCTACGAAAACACGCGAAAAATTCATTCCCTAAACTCTGCCGGGTGTGGAACAAACTGCATGAACAACCCTACCGGGCCAATCCGATGGTTTTGCGCGGCGAGCAGGAAGCGACCTCGCGCAAACCAAGCCGGACGGTAGACGAGACAGCGCGATTTTTGCCGAATTTTGCCCTTGAGGGCCGTTTCGGCGGCGCGTAAACCGGGGTGGTACGCTTCGGTTCGCGCCCATCATGGAAGAGAGTTACAACTAATGGGATTGCAGATCAACACGAACGTCACCGCGCTCAACGCCCTTCGCAACCTGCAGAACGTGTCGGCCTCGGTCAGCACCAGCATCGAGCGCTTGTCCAGCGGCCTTCGCATCAACCATGCTTCCGACGATCCCGCCGGA
>JBBRNU010000431.1:0-4559 GCA_038230115.1 Chthonomonadales bacterium
GGTCAAGGAGGCCGCGCTTCTCAAGCGCGTCGTAGACAAAGCGTGATCCTGCGCCGGGGAAGCAGTTGAGATGGCCGCTCAGGAGGCCGCCGCCGGTAAAGAGCGCGCCGGTCTGCTGCGCTTTGTCGAATTCCGCGACGAGGTTCTGATGCAGTTCGGAGAGGCCTTGCGGCGAGACGACATTTCGGACGATGAAGTAGCCGTCCTCGGCAAAGGATTTTTTGAGTGTTTCTCGTTCCTCTGGCCGGAGAGGTGGCTGGATCGAACCGTTCGGCGACGTATTCTGAAGGTTCGCGTAATTCATGGATTTCCTCCGATTTTGAATAGGGGTCTGTTCACGAAACGAGAGTTATTGTGCGCCAAACGCTGAAAGAACAATTTTATTGTCGGGAGAATAACGCGCGTTTTGTTTACGCGGCAACGGCGGGGCCGCTAGAAACTTCGGCTTGCTTTGCGCTGCGACGCTTCGGTTCGAACGGGCGCGCTCGGCGTTGCTAACGGCGGGCAGCGCTCCGGTCGTCCTGCCGCGCTGTTAGGCAATTCGCCGCTCGGCGCGCAAAATCCTGTATCTGTCGCATCGCCCTCCAGAAAAACAAAAAAATGCCCGGCCCCGAAGGGCGCGGGCAAAAACGCTTTGTCACGAATTTCAGACGGCGCGCTGGCTTAACCGCGTCGTTGGGTCGGCTTCGCGGCTGGCGCGCCGTTCCTGCGCGTCGCCTCGGTTTTCAACTTCGCCTTGGAGGGCGCGGCGGGCGATAGCGTATGGGCCTGCGTTCCGGTCAGCGCGTCAAGGCCGGTCGGCGCGGCGCAGCGCCGGAAAATATCTTCCCATTTACGGGCGCGGTCTACGGGCATGATGCTCATGCGAATTCACCTCCTTTGTTTGTTATTATGTCACTGGACGCCGCGCGCCGCGTCGAGGTTTCGCCAAAAACATCCGACGACTGGATTTTGCGGCGCAAATCGGCTAAAATCAAGGGCCGCGCGCTCAAAAAAGTGCCCGTCGGGGCGGATCGTCCTGTCGGGCGCAACTTGCGGGCGCTTGGTTCTGTCTTTACTGGTTACTCGCCTTATGCGGCGCGGAAATACATTCTTTTGGAGGTTGCACGGTCGTGAACAACTGGAAACGAAACGTCCCTTGCGGCGCGCTCACAGCCGACGATGTGGATCGAGACGTGACGCTCAACGGGTGGGTGCATCGGCAGCGCGACTTTGGCGACCTGGTGTTTATTGACCTGCGGGACCGAACCGGGCTGGTACAGACCGTTGTGGACAAGACAACGGCCCCGGCCCTGGTTCCGATTGCCAACAGCGCGCGAAGCGAAACCGTTTTGAGCGTGCGCGGGATAGTGCGGCGGCGGCGTCCGGGCAGCGAAAACCCCAACCTGGCGACCGGCGACATCGAAATCGCCGCCACCGAAATTATGGTCTTGAACACGGCGAAGCCCCTGCCGTTTCAAATTGCCGACGAGGACAGTATGCCCTCTGTGGACGAGCAGCTGCGCCTGAAATATCGGTATCTCGACCTGCGCCGTCCCAAGATGTACGAGCGGCTTGCGCTGCGGCATCGGGCGGTGAAACTGATCCGCGATTTTCTGGACGCCGAAGGGTTTCTGGAAATCGAGACGCCGATCTTCACCAAGTCCACGCCGGAGGGCGCGCGGGATTATCTGGTTCCCTATCGCCTGGAACCGGGCCTGTTTTACGCCCTGCCGCAATCGCCGCAGCAGTACAAGCAACTGCTGATGGTGGCGGGCTGTGAACGGTATTTTCAGATCGCGCGCTGTTTTCGCGACGAGGCGCAGCGGGCCGACCGTCAGCCGGAGTTTACCCAGCTCGATCTGGAAATGTCGTTCGTCGAGCAGGAAGACGTGCTGTCGCTCATCGAGCGGCTGACCATTGAGGTCGTCGGGCAGTTGAGCGACAAGGAGATGCTGACGCCGTTTCCGCGTTTCACTTACGACGAGGCGATGCGGCGCTATGGCAACGACAAGCCCGACATTCGCTTTGGCCTGGAACTGGCGGATTTGAGCGAAATCGTGGCCGGTTCGGATTTCTCCGTTTTTGCGACCGCGCTAGCCGAGGGCGGGCAGGTCAAGGCCGTGCGCTATCCCGGCGGGGCGAGTCTTTCCCGGCGCGAGGTGGACGAATTGGGCGCGTTCTGCAAGGAGTTCGGGGCGAAGGGACTGGCGACGATGGCTGTGACCGAGCCGAACCCGACCGGCGTCAAATCGGCCATCGCCAAATTCCTGAACGACGACCAGATGCAGCAAATCCTGACGACATGCGCGGCCCAGGCGGGCGACCTGATTGCCGTCATCGCCGACCCGAAACCTGCCGTTGTCGCCAATGTCCTGTCGCGCCTGCGGCTGGAAATCGGACGGCGCACGGGCCTGCGCGACCCGAAGAAACTTTATTTCTGCTGGGTCACGGACTTTCCGCTCGTGGAGTGGGACGAGGAGGCGCAGCGGTGGGACGCGATGCACCATCCGTTCACGATGCCGTATGAGAGCGACCTGGCGTATCTGGATTCCGATCCGGGCCGGATTCGCGCGCAGTGCTACGACATCGTTTGCAACGGGACGGAGTGGGCGTCGGGCAGCATTCGGATTCATCGGCCCGACATTCAGGCGCGCGTGTTTCGCCTGCTGGGCATTTCGGAAGCGAAGCAGCAGGAGCGGTTCGGGCATATTCTCGAAGCGTTCTCGTTCGGAGCGCCGCCGCACGGGGGCATCGCGCCGGGCATTGACCGCCTGCTGATGTTCCTGTTCGACGAGCCGAACATCCGCGAGGTCATGGCCTTTCCGAAAATGGGTCTGGGCTACGACCCGCTGATGGACGCGCCGTCGCTCGTGGACGACGCGCAGCTGAAGGAACTCGGCCTGCAAATCGTGCCGCACAAGAAACCGGCATGACCGTTCTTGTCGCCTTGCCCCGGTTAAACCGATCTGGCTGGCGTTTGGTTTAGCCGCAACAAAGCGCCCCGGCGCAAAAGGGGAGGGTGGAAATACCGGTCGGTCGCCATAACGTTCATCCCCAGGTTAAAACCCCGGTCTGTCTGGCGTCCTGCCGAGCGTCCTTCGGACGCAAACCCGTGCGTTGCGACGGGCGTTTCAATAACGGACGGCATGGCGTCCGAACGAACGCTTGGCCGCAGGCCAGACAGACCCAGGTTTTAACCTGGGGATACGACCGAAGTTTTGACCCTGGGATGAACGACCGGTTTTAACTTCGAGGCTGATTTTATGATGCGCTGCGGGCGTGCGCGGCTTTGAGATGGGCGAGGGCAGGGCCGATTTGTTCGGCGAAGCGGCCCTGCCAGCCGCATTCGATGGACAGATGGGCGTCGTACCGCGCGGCGCGCAGGGCGCGAAAAAACGCCGTGTGATCGTAGGTTCCGGTTCCCGGCGCGTTGCGGTCGGTGTCGGCGGTGTGGGTATGAACTAGAACGTCGGCGCTGGCGACAATCGCGGACACTGGCTCGCCCTCGCGCTCCATGTGGAAGGTGTCGGCCAGATTTTTCACGCCGGGGCGCCCGACCTCGCGCGCCAGTTCCGCGCCCTCGCTGACAAGGTTGATAACGTTGGACTCGGCGCGTTGCAGCGGCTCGATCGCCACGATTACGCCAGTCGTGTCGGAAGCGTCGGCGCACAGGGCGAGAAAATCGCGCAGCTGCCGCAGCGCGGTTTCGCGCGGAAAGCCGTCGGGCAGATTGCGCGCCCCGCCGCTGCCAAAGACGATTATTTTGCCGCCGATCTGCGCCGCGCGCTCCAGGGCCGTCGTGACGTAGCGGCGCAGGCGGTCGAAATCGGCGTCCGGCCCGACGATTTTGCCCGTGCGAACGAACGAGTTGAACGCTTCCGCGCGGAGGGGCAGGGTTTCGAGCGCGCGGCGTTTTTCGTTCCACGCGCCCGCGTCCTCATCCGGGATCAAATCGCCCGCAACCGACAGTTCGATGTAATCGTACCCCGCCGCCGCCAATTGACCGGCGGTTTCACTTCCCGCGCACACCCCAAATCGCATTTTTGTCTCCCTTTTGTCTTTACTGCGCTGCTCTCGATTTAAGAGGACGGGTCAGGAGGGCTTGAGTATTCGTCCGCTTCCGTTGGCGGCGTTGGCGCTTTCTCGGTCTTGGGGAGTTTCTTGAGCATTTTGAATAGCATCTCGATAAACCAGAGGCTTCCTATCAGAAAAACTCCGTAGGCAATCGCGATGTTATAGATACCAGGGTCTCGGAGATGTCGGAATGCCGCCAGAAATATTCCGTCGTCGGAGATGTCGGAACGCCGCCAGAAATATTCCGTCGGCAGCCAGAACCAGAAGTATTATGAACACCCAGGCGGCGTTCAACGTCGCTTCCCTCTCGTCTTCAGATTTTCTGACAAACGCGCGCTTGTTGACGGTGTAAAATACAAAGTGGCTTAACCGTCCTGCTAAAAACCAGGTTATCAAAGCGCCGCCCCACGCTGTCGCGCAAATGATCTGTGGCGTCATGGGAGGCAGCGGAGGCTTTGCTGGCGCGTTGTTGCGGGCGACCAATAGCGCCACAATGCAAGCTA
>JBBRNU010000432.1:0-4555 GCA_038230115.1 Chthonomonadales bacterium
CGTCGTACAACAGCGGCAGGCTCGCGCCGACCCGCAGGCCAACGCCCACGCGCGGCGGGACGCGGCCCGCGCCGGTTTGGGACGCGCCGTCGAGCCGGACGAACTCATACGCGACGGCGACCCCGATCAGCCGCCCCTGCCCGCATCGCAGGCTGTTAGCGACGCGCCATGAGAGCGCGTCACAAGCTGGGGAAGGATAACGATTTGCTACGAGGCGCATTGGTTACGCTGCGAGCCATCGAGCGCGCGGATTTGGAACGCTTGTGGGCGTTCAACAACGACCTGGAAACGGAACTGGCCGGGGGCGGCGACCCGCCAATTCCGCAATCGCTTGCGCGCCTGCACTCGGAATACGAGGGCGACGCGGGTAAGGGCGGGCGCGACGGGGCGCAGTTCGCCATCGAAGCCGACGGTAACTTCATCGGACAGTGCGGCCTGTTTCGCTTCAATGCTACGGCGCAGACCTGCGAATTGGGCATCGGCATCGGCGACAAAGAGTACTGGGGGCGCGGGTACGGGCGCGACGCGGTGCGCGTCCTGCTCGACTACGCCTTCCGCTTACGCAACTTTCGCAAGGTCACGTTGAACGTCAATGCGCCCAACGAGCGCGCCCTGCGCTGCTATCGCGCGTGCGGGTTTGTGGAAGAGGGCCGTTTGCGCGCCGAAACGTACAGCGATGGCGCGTACATAGATGTCATTCGCATGGGCCTGCTGCGCGACGAATGGGCGGCGATTACAGACGTATAGGGGCGTTGCGGGACGCCGGGCAGGGCGCGGCTTGCCGCGCCCTGCATTGTCATAATGCCGCGCCCCTACATTTCCACAATGCTGCGTCCTGCATTGTCATAATGTCGCGCCCGCATCTCCATTTGCCGCCGTTCCTATTGCCGTTTGCCACATTGTGTATCTTGATTTGTCGTCGTTCGCCTCGCCAAGACAAGGGCCAGAACAGGAAGGAAACGTTCCATGTACGACGCGCTGATACTGGGGGGCGGCCCGGCAGGATTGTCCGCTGCGATCTATCTGGGCCGCTTCAACCGGCAGACGCTCGTGCTGGATTCGGGCGCCGGGCGTTCCTCGTTCGCGCAGTGCAACGAAAACTATCTGGGCTTTCCCGACGGCGTGACAACCCGCGAGTTGCGCGACCTGGGACGCCGGCAGGCCGAACGCTTCGGCGTCCATTTCCATGACTGCCGCGTCGAGCGCGTGGAGCGCGTCGGGCCGAACTTTCGCGCCGTTACCGACGCGGGCGATTTCGAGGGCCGAACGTTGCTGTTCGCGACCGGCGTGCAGGACATCTGGCCCAATCTTCCCGGCGTTCTCGACTGGGTGGGCCGGCAAATCTACTGGTGCATCACCTGCGACGGGCATCAAACGCCGGGCAAGCGTCTCGTCTGCATCGGCAACACGGACGAGGCCGCCGTCACGACGCTTCAATTCTTGCAGTTCACGCCCAACGTCACGCTCGTCGCCGACCCGCATCTGGCCCGCTTCTCGGAGCGCGAATTGTCAGACCTCGCCGCCCACAACATACCCGTTCATTACAGCCGTCCGGCCGGTCTGGAGCTGACGCCGGAGGCCGACCACATCACGGCCCTTTGTCTGGAAGACGGCGGGCGTCTGCCCTGCGACTTGATTTTCTCCCTGCTCGGCGTCCGCCCCAATACGCAATTGGCCCGCGAAATGGGCGTTGATCTGGACGCACAGGGCTATATAAAAATGGACGAGGAGGGCTATACCAGCGTCCCCGGCGTCTTCGCAGCGGGCGACCTGACCCGAATGTACACGCAGCAGGTGGCGTCCGCCGTACACGCCGGGGCCGAAGCCGCCCAAACCATGAATTACTACCTGTACGCCGACTTTCAAAAGAATCCTTCCGCCGTCTCGCCGAGCGAGCCGCGCGGAGCCGACCCGGAGAACCGCTGACATGCCAACCCCCTCACCGAACCCGACCGAAACGTTAACGCCCTTGCAGGGAAAAGTCGCCCTGGTCACCGGAGCCTCGCGGGGCATCGGGGCCGCCATCGCCCGCCGTCTGGCGCGGGACGGGGCGCGCGTCGTCGTAAACTATAGCCGCAGCCTGGAAGCGGCGGAGGCGGTCGTTAAGGACATCCAGCAGGCGGGCGGCGAGGCGGGCGTCGTGCAGGCCGACCTGTCCGACCTGGCGCAAATCCGAGCGATGGTCGCCTTCGCGCTCGCGACTTACGGGCGGCTGGACATCTTGGTGAACAATGCAGCCATCGCCGACTTCCGCCCGCTCGACGCCATTGACGCAAACCACTTCGATAGTCAGTTCGCGCTCAACGTGCGCGGCCTGCTGTTCGCCACGCAGGAGGCCGTGCGGCATTTCCCCGAAACGGGCGGGCGCGTCATCAACATCAGTTCCGGCGCGGCGCAGGCGGCCTCGCCCGGCGCGTCCGTGTACAGCGCGACCAAAGCCGCCGTCGAGACCCTGACGCGCAGTCACGCGGCGGAACTGGGGCCGAAGGGCATTACGGTGAACGCCGTGTCGCCCGGCCTGACGGAAACCGAAATGATGCGCGCCGTCATCACGCCCGAAGTGGAAAAGGCGATGGTGGGTCAAACCGCCCTGGGCCGCGTGGGAACTCCCGACGACATCGCCGACGTCGTGGCGTTCGTGGCCTCCGACGCGGCCCGCTGGATCACCGGGCAGGCCATCGGCGCGAACGGCGGCCTGCGCTAAGAAGCGATTTCAGATGTCGGACACGAAATCGAGCCGGGGCTGCAGAAGCCTTCGTCTTAAAAGCGCCGGGCTTTGTGCGGGGCTATAAAAGCCCCGGCTCATGCCAGCGCCAAAACTTTATTTGTTTCCGGCAACTTCTTCGCCCGTCCCCGCCGTATCCTTGCATAAGTAGGACGATAAAGTCCTAATTCATGCGAACATGAGGAGATACGGACATGAAGGCAATTGTGGTCAGCGAGCATGGCGGGCCGGAAGTTCTGCGGCTGCAGGAAATTCCCACGCCGGAGCCGGGCGCGGGGCAGGCGCGCGTGAAAATCGCGGCGGCGGGCCTGAATTTTATTGACATTTATCAGCGGCGCGGGGAGTATTCCACGCCCCTGCCCTACACGCCCGGCTATGAAGCGGCGGGAGTCGTCGAGGCGGTCGGCCCGGACGTGACGACCGTGAAGCCGGGCGACCGCGTGGCGTATCTGGCGCAGTTCAACGCCTACGCCGAGGCGAGCGTGGTGGGAGCCGACCTGCTGTTTCGCCTGCCTGACGCCCTGTCGTTCGCGCAGGGAGCGGCGTTTCCGCTTCAGGGCATGACCGCGCACTACCTGCTTCACGAATTCCGCGTCTTGAAACCCGGCGAAACCGTGCTGATTCACGCGGCGGCGGGCGGCATGGGGCTGCTACTGGTTCAGTGGGCGAAACATCTGGGCGCGCGGGTCATCGGAACCGTTTCGACCGAAGAAAAAGCGCAGGCGGCGCGTGAGGCGGGAGCGGACGACGTCATTCTGTACACGCAGCAGGACTTTGCGCCGGAAGTGAAGCGGCTCACGCAGGACGAGGGCGCGCACTTAATCATTGACGGCGTGGGCAAAACCACGTTCGCCAGGAACTTCGAGGCCGCCGCGATGCGCGCCAACATCATCTTCTACGGCGCGGCGAGCGGCCCGATAGGAACCATTGAGCCGGCCTGGCTGCAGCCGCTTTCGCTCACGGTCTCGGCGGGACACCTGGGGAACTTCACGCGAACGCCGGAGGAACGCCAGCGCCGCGCGCAGGACACCCTGGCGGGCATCGAGGAAGGCTGGCTGAAACTTCGCATTGACCACGACCTGCCGCTTGCCGACGCCGCCGAAGCGCACAGGCTGCTTGAAAACCGCGCCACCATCGGCAAAGTCATCCTGCACGCCTGAACCCGAATTCAAGCGCAAGCCCCGCCTATCCGCTCAGCAAATGGCCGAACGAAAGGCGGGGCTTCGTTTTGTAACGAGATTGGATGGCTTGCTGCATGGCTTGCTGCGCGGAAAAGTTTATTGCCATGCACAACCTTCGGGCCGTGCGCTTTGTTCACGCTTCGGGGTGCAGCGTGTGGGTCTCCCAGAAATAAGGATGCGCTGCAAACGGGCTGGCAGGCGCCAGCCTACAACAATTACAGGGGCGCATTTTGTTCTGGAATAAGGCATCGAGCGGACTGACTGCCGCCTGCAAACGGGCTTGCGTTTCCGGGCAGGAATGTTCGATGGCAAGTTGTATCCAGTAACGCGCTCCGATGTCATGATCGTACTCGGACACATCCTAATCGCGCCAATCCGTTTCCACAAACGCCTGCCACGCTTCATAATACCGTCGCAAATCCGTCCCCCAGAAACTCTGCACAACCGATGCAGGCTTGCCCCATGCAATAAGCGCTTGCCGAATCGCCTGCAGGTCGTCCTCGTTAATCTTTAGTTTCCGGTAACGTTGAGCGCTGAGAAGGCTTTCCCCTTCCCTCTCGGCCTCTCATAAGGCTTGGAGACGATTCTTTTTGTGAAGTTGTCCTACTCACAGGGACAACTTCGCGAAATGCGGCAAGCCTATTTGAGA
>JBBRNU010000433.1:0-4555 GCA_038230115.1 Chthonomonadales bacterium
CAGACCGTCGCGGAGTCGATTGCTGGCCTGCTGGACGCCCCCGTCAACGCCCTGCTGGTTCACGGTCTGGGCTTCTCGCAGAACTCCGAAGTCAATGCGAACGTGGTTCGTTCCAGCTTTACGTCGAGCCTGACCGGCGAGACGGTGACGGACGGCCAGTTCCTGACGTTCGATACCAATGGCGTTGCGGTCAGCGGCAACATCCTCCAGTAATCCGTGAGCAGTAGACACGGTAGCAACGGTCTGGGAAGCGAAAATCTTCCCGGACCGACAACCAGTCTCACTAACGCAAGAAGGACCCACGAAGGGATTTCTCGACAGCTGGACGTCTTCCTGACTTCGCGCGCGAGGCTAATTAGGGAAAGGAAATTTGAAATGCGTAAACTCTCTCTGCTGTTTGCTGGCGGCGTCCTTTTGGCGAACGCTGGCGCAGTCCGCGCTCAGGTCACGCTGATTGACACCATCGGAACCGGCGCCGGATACAACGTCAACACCGCCAACGCGGTCGGCGACTTTATTGGCGACGACCCCGGCAGCAACAACCCGGTTCCCACTTCGGCCAGCCAGGCCGGGTACGCCGCCGCCCCGATCACGTTCAATCAGGGCGTCAGCCTGTCCACCGTAGATGTTATCATCAACGTGTCCGCGCCGACCGGAACCGCCACCGTCTCCAACAACCTCTACGGCGCGATTTATACGCAGGGCAAAGACAGCAACGGCGTCTTCTCGCTGTCGGCTTCTACGCAGGTATCGAGCTACTTCCAGTTCGACCTCAGCAGCATCAATGCGCCCGCAGCCAACCCGGCGGAAAGCGACGGCGTCGGCAATACCCTCTCCGCCGTCGGTTCCGCTTCCTTCGCCAGCGGTCTCGCCTTGAACGGCGGCAGCTACTTCCTGGTAATCGCGCCCAAAGCGGGCCTGAACGCGCAGGATAGCGACCCCCTCCTGCACCTGGGCTATCTGCTGCGACGCCAGGCGGCTACGGTCACCAGCTCCTCCAACCAGGGCAGCCTGTCCACGGCGTTCGCGTCTATTGGTCAGGGCCAATTCGAGCAGAATGGCGCGCAGCCGGGCGATACCCTGTCGCCCAGCCTGCTGGGTACGAACGGCGGCAAACCCGCTTACTATGGCGTGCGCGTTCGGGGCAGCGTGGTTCCCGGCCCGTCGTCCCTGCTGACCCTGCTTGCGGGCGGCGCTCCGCTGGGCCTGTCCCTGCTTCGCCGCCGTCGCAATCGCTAGGCGTCGTTTATGGGCCGTCGGCTTCCTTTCTTACGGATAACGCGCCGCTGCCCTTGCAAGACCAAGACCGCTCCGATACAGCGCAACCACGCGCATCGGGGCGGTTTTTCCCTGTCGGTGAAACGAACATGAAAATAACGCTTTCCTTCGCAATTCTAGCCGCAGTCGCAATGACAAACGTTCGGTGTCTGGCCTCGCCGCCCGCCCCGCCCGCTAAAACTGCGGCAGGCCGCGCGTTCGCAAATGTCAGCATGAAGGATGTCGTGGCGACGGTCAGCAAACGCAGTCTGACCGGGCGCGACACGCTCGAAGAGTTTATGGAGTTGGAGCCAGCGCAGGCGCAAGATTTTCTTGCGAAGCGTTATCCCAACCAGAATTTGACAACCCCGCCCGATCTGTCCGCTTATTGGAAGTACGCCTGCGCGGAGTTTCCCGGTCGCCTCCGCACAATCATCGGCTATCTGATGGTGGCGCTCGCAGTTGAGGAGACCGCCGCGCAGCGTGGCATTCAGATTTCCGATAGTGACGTGCAGGCGAAGGTTCACGCCGATCTGGAAACGCGGCGGCGCAGCGCCGATCTGCCCGAAGGCATGACCGACGCGCAGATTGCCACGCATTTCGGCGACACGATGCCGCGTCTCAACAAGACCATTCGGCGTTTGTTGTTGATGGATCGCCTGATCCTGGCGGATTTGGAGGATCGGCTGGGGCATCCTATCGGGCCGGAGGATTTTTTCAGCGCGCACCTGATTTACGTGACGGCGGGGCTGAAACCGGGCGGCGCTCCGGGCGAACTGGATTTGGCAGGCGCGAAGGCGAAAATCGAGGCCGCCAGAGCCGACATTCTGGCGCAGAAAACCACGTTCGAGGAGACTGCGAAGAAGATAAGCTCGGACGGTAGCGCGTATGGCGGCGGGCGGCTGCCGCCGATGCCGCGCACATTTCTCAAGACCGCTGCCGAAATGGAACTCCTGCGCTGCAAGCCCGGCGAACTGACGCCGCCCGTTTTGAATCAAGACGGGTACATGCTGTTTCGGCTCGACAAAGCGGGCGCGCAGTTATCCGAAGCGGAACGTCGCTCGGCGCTGCGAACCTATCTTCTCGCCCAGAAACGACGCGACGACGCCATCGCGCGGCAGCTCAAGGAGGTTCAATGGACGACAAACCTAGGCGAGACCCCCTCCTGGCTCAAGCCGCCTATTCCCATGCCCACGCCCGCAAATTGAAGGCGGGATGATTACGGATTCGGCTTGGCTGGCTCGGCAGGCGCGTGGCGGGAAGGGGGAACGTCGAGGCTGAAGAACTCCAACACTTCGTCCAGACGGCGCGCTTCGGCCTGGCAGCGCTCGGTTTCCTGCGTCTGGCGCTGCTGCGCCGCCGTCATTGCCGCGCGTGTCGTCTCGATTTCAGCCTGCAAACCGGCAATCTTGCGCTCTGAAGTCGCGGCGTACTCGGTCGAAAGTTTCGTCAGGTTGTCGGTGTAAGCGGCGAGTGCGGCCAGTTTGCGCGAAGCGTCGGCGACGATGGTTTCCGCCGTTGCGCCAATCGCCTTGCCCATCGAATTCATGGCCGCCTTTACCATGATTCGGCGCGTATCGAGGGGCAGTTCGGCGGGCAGTGACGCCAGCATTTCCAATATCTGCTCGGCGGTGTAGGGGGCGGACGGCAGTTTGGCGGCCTGATAAATCGCCGCGAAATCCACCGTTCCGCCCACGTTCGCCCCCGCCGGCAGCGTGTTGGGCGCGACCTGAATTTGGTCGAGGTTCGGACCGTCGCCCTCGCGCACGATCTGCCCGACGGTTTTGGTCGGGGCGCCAGCGGTCACGTTTCCACCGCGCAGGGGCTGGGCGGCTTTCTCCAGATCGGCCCATAATTTATCCGTTTCGGAAGGGGCGCTTCCCGGTTTGGTCGGCATCGGCGCATGAACGCCCGGCTGTGGGGCGGCATGGCTTTCCGTTTCCGGCGTTGTTTCTGTTATCTCTTCGGGCGGCAATTCCACCAGCAGCCCGGCGGCTTTTCGCAGCGTGTCGTGCAAGTTCATCGCAAGTTCCTTATCGCGCCCATTTTGCCGTTTTAAGTTCGTCGGTTCGGGAGCGGGGCGCTCGCTTACTCCCCGACGCGGGCGATCATCTGTTCCAGCGGGGCCAATTCTTCCAGCGCCGAAGCCATCGTTTCGGTTCCCAACACGACCTCCTCGATGTCGGCCAAGATTTGCTCCGGCGAGCGGGCGCGGATTTCGTCGTTGATCAGGCCGAACGTGTCCTCGACCAGTTGTAATTGATGCTGTAGGTTCGTCAGGATTTTGCCGATTTTGCCCGCAAACTCCTCCCGCCGGGTCAGCACGTCGGCGCGTTTTTCCAGCACCGCCCGCGTGTCATCGTCCGGCCTGTCCTCCAGCGCCTGCGTCACGCGCGCCCGCTCCTCCGCATAATGCTTCTGAATTTCCGTCACCGTCTCGGTCGCCCAGCGGTCGGAAACGTCCGGGCTGACTTTCGCTTTGGGCGCGTGGTCATCGAAGTCGGGCGCGCGGTCATTGAAGGGGCTGCGACGCCCGTCCGCGTCTTCGGTCTCGCTTCGTCGCGGCGCGCGTCCCAGGGAACCGGAACGGCTGCCGGACGGCCTGTTGACGCCAGCCGCGCCGCGCTGCCGCTCGGTCACGACCTCGCTTCGCAGGGATTGGAGATAATCGCGAAACTGCGCCTCTTTCCCGGCGAACATCAGAAACTTATCCAGCAGGTAGTCCAATTTCCGCAGAACCTCGCGAAACCACGCTTTGTCGTCCTGCGCCTGGGTATCAATCTGACGGCGCATCTCTTCCAGCCGGGCGAACCGGGCCTGCATTTCGGGCCGCAGTGTCGGCAGCGTGCGGGCTTTTATTTCCTGCCGCCGCCGCTCCACGTCGGCGTCAGAACGCCGCGCCAAACGCTCCGCGTACCATTTCGTGTCCGGCACGACCAAGAGATATGCGGCCTCGGCGATCAGCCCGGCGACGAGCGGGAGGGGGTTCAGGAATGCCGCCGACAGCGCGACGGCGGTCGCGATCCCGACGGTGTTGTAATTTTCCTTGAGGGCGTCCAGATACCGATTTTTTCCGGCCATACCAGGCAATGACTTTCTAACGCAGGTTACGCAGGCGAACGGCTCATCCTGTGGCCGAGCGGTTTACCGAAATTTGCCCCCGGCGCAAAAGGGTAGCGCGGTTGCCGGGGGTTTTCAACCTCCGGTCAACGCTTGTTTTTTCGCCGGAAGTTGCCCCCGCAAACCACTTACGGCTTACAGCCGGGGAAAAATCTCGCGGATTTCGGCCCGCAGTTGC
>JBBRNU010000434.1:0-4543 GCA_038230115.1 Chthonomonadales bacterium
GACATCGCCGAATTCGGCGCGCACCGCTTGCTCGGACTCGTCGGTCACGCTTTGATCCAGCACGACCACCTCGTAATTATCGCAGTCCTGCGCCAGAACGGAGCGCAGGCAGGCGACCAGGTCTTCGCTCCGGTTGCGCGTGGCGATGAGAACCGAAAACGTCACGTCGGCTCGCGCTGCCGCCTGACCCGGCTGGGACGTCTCTCCGCCCGACTGCGGCCCGCTGTTTTGCTCCAGTGTCATGTCCATAGAATGATTTTCGGTTCGTTTCGGCCCGCGCTTGATGTTGCCGATTTCCCGCGCCTGCGAATCCGCGCTTTCTATTTGCGCGGCTCGCGCACACTTTCCGGGGGGCGCTTCAGTCTTGACTCAGGAAAAGGCCGTTCGCCCGGTCTCGCAGAGCGCGCGTCGTTTCGGGAGACTCTTCCGTCGCGTCCGGTTCGATTTCCGTTCCGGCTTCGGCCTGCCGCTCGCGGTCAATGCGGTGCGCGGCGATGAGCGTGCCGACCAGGATGCCCGCGACGACCATCTGGCGCGTGTTGGCGAATTGCAGGTCGAACTTGCCATACGCGAACATCATCAGCATATCCAGCATTCCCAGAATGGCGACCGCTTTCAGGGCCGGGTCGCGCATTTCACGCAAGAGCTGCCCGCCGCGAATCAGAATGACGGCATACATCATCAGGAACGCGAAAAAGCCGGTATGTCCGATGCACATCCAAATCCACAGTACGCTGTTGTGGGGAATGTACTGCAAAAAGTCGGTCGTCAGTTTGGGCAGCGGCACGATTTCGATGAAGGCTTTACCGTAGCCGATGCCGGTCCAGGGCTGCGTGTCGCGCGTGTATTTCAGGTTGCCGTTTTCCGCCATGCGATAGAAGTCGGAACTGGCGTCGCGCTCGCTCGGCTCGCTTTGCGACTTGATGGCGCGGGCGGGCAAAGCCCAGATGCCCTGCGCGTTCCAGGCGACCGGAATATAGACGGCGTTGAACAGGGCGAAGAACAGGGCGAACTTGCCAATCTGCTTGCGGCGCTCCGGGTAGATGCGCCAGAGCAGGGGCAGGAGCGGCAGAAACGCGACGATAAAGGCGGCGATGCCCGCGCGTCGGTTGTTGGCAAGGACGGTCAGCAGGGTCGAGGGCGTCAGCAGGGCGACCGCCCACAGAAGCTTCTTGTCCAGCCGCGCCATGACCGCCAGAAACAGGATGAAGAACAGCAGGTTGAAAATCAGGCTGTCGTCGTGGCTCAGGATGCCCTGATCGGTCACGTTGCCGCCCAGCGAAAAGTAGGTCAGCGTCCCGAACAGGCTTTGCAGGCCGATACAGCCGACGACCAGCCACAGCACGGTCATCGCGTGACGGCGCTCGGTAATCAGGTTGGCGGCCATGAGATACATCAGGAAGAAATGCGCCTGAGCGCGCACCTCATACAGGGCCATCGTCGAGTTGCCGCCGGTCACGATGCCGTGAATGAAGCCCAGGGCAACCATCGCGCTATAAGCGGCGATGCCGACGAAAAACGCGCCCTGATGCAGTTTCAGGGTTCGCATCGAGATGCCGCGCAGCAGCCAGGCGAGCGCGGCCATGCCCATGATCGCCTCGGCGGGGCTGAAGACGAGCGCGTTGGCGGCTCCCGTGTTGCCATAGTACTGCCCGATGGAGCTGATGTTCCACCACATCGGCACGTAGGTCGTGGGAATCGTGATGCGGCCATCGCCCGCGACAGCGGGAAACAGCAGCGCGCCCACGACGAGCATGTTCAGACCCTGACGCGGGTTGTTCCAGATCACGACCGGGACGATCAGGCAGCCCAGCGCGGAAAACCCGACGAGGGCCAGCGTCGCCGCCGACATTCGTGGGAAGATGTAGGCCAGCCCGGTGATGGCCCCGAAAATAAAGAGGATCGTGGCGAGCAGCCCGGCAACCAGCAGGTTGCGCCGCGTCCGCTTGCTTTCGAGGAACTGCTCTGTGGTTGGATAATAGGAATCAATCATGGGCGGTCGTTATCCGTTCGTGCCTCGCCTGCCAGTCTGCTTTCCTACGGTTTCGCCGGCGCGTTTCCTCTCAGGAAACTTTCGGGCGAAGGACGAAGGTCGAAAAGAAAATCTGCGACGGGTCAGGCTTTGAGCCAGTTGTACATCATCCACGTGAAGAGGAACAGCCCGACGAAAAACCAGCCGCGCCAGTTCAATTTCTTGAAGAAGACTCCCAGCATCACCAGGAGAAACAGCATCTGAAAATCGTACTTCATGGTTTCTGCAACTCTCTCCTGCGCGGACGCGACATTTCAAATCAGGGCGCGGGCCGGGAGTTTTCAACTCCCGGCATGATAAAAGGTAAGTTTTTTCAGACGCAGGACAATTCACCTAACCCCCCGGCCCCCTTCCCCACCGGGGAAGGGGGAGCCTGAACAAGAGGCGTGCGCTTATCCCAAACTGATAACAAGCGAGCGGGCAGGAAGCGTCGCAAATCCGCAAACCTCGCGCTCAACTCGCAAATTTCTGTTCAGTCACCCCCTTCCCCGGTGGGGAAGGGGGCCGGGGGGTTAGGCGGCTTTTTTCTTGCCAGGAGGCAGCCTCTGACAATCTGAGTTTTCGTCAATCAGCGGCCTCGTAAGAGCGTCATCGAGTAGGCGGGCAGAATCAGACGCGCCTGCGTCCCGTTCATGGCAATATCGGGCAAACGCGCGATGCTCTTTAGATGCGCGCCGTCTACGCGGTAGGCTTCCCAGCGCGCGACCGGCCTGCCTGCGCGCAGGTCGAGCGTGACGGTGGCGGCGCGCGACGGCATCTTGTTAATTATTATGACAGCAGTCGCCCCGGTTTGCGACTCCCGGCTGGCGTAAGCGGAAATCGGGTCGGGGTCGCTGAGGCTGGTCGCGAGGGCGACGTCGCCGAAGCCATGCCCCTTGTCGTCGGCGTTGCGAAAGAGTTTGTAGGCGAGATAGCCGGGCGAGCCGAGCGGCGGGGCCGTCCAGTAGCAGGCTATGTCTACGCGCTCGCGGCCCAGAACGCCGAGCGTGTCCGCCACCGCCAGCCCGCCGTTCAAGGTCGTGTCCGCGCCGAAATTCCATTCCGTCAGGCCGATTTTCGTGCCGGGATAGTTCTGCCGCACCCACTGCCGCAAGCGGGGCAGCAGTTGAACCGACGTGGCGATCCACGATTCGTCGCTATAGGTTGGGTCGTAGAGGGCGCGGACGCTGCGAAGACGCAGGGCGTTCGTGGCCGGGTCGGTCTGGCCGCCATAGACGCCCTGGCCCTGCGGATAATAATGCACGTCCAGAACGTCGAGCGTGCGGCGCCCGGTTTTGCGGTCGTGTGCGGCGACCTGCGAGAGAAACCAGGGCAGGAACGCGACGCCGCCATGTCGACTGCGGTCGGCGTGGCTGGCGTAATTGTCGTCGCCCTGATCGCGCGGCGAGAAGAAATAGCCCGTCCAGACCCACGAGACCGGCCCGGTGATCTGAGAAGAGGGGTCAACGTCTTTGACGGCGGTTCCATACGCCAGAAACTGGCGCAGCAGCTCGTCGTAATCGGGCCGGACGGGGTGCATATCCGTATGCGTGCCGTGCCACAAGTCCGGCTCGTTGTCCATCGCATAGTAGCGCACGCCGCCGGATTTCGCCGGGCCGAATTTGCGGGTCAGATGATAAACCCATTCGTCCTGATACACGGCGTCGTCGGTCAAATCGGGCGGGTCGGCAAACGGTCGGCCTTTGCGGGGCAGGGAACGCTGCGACACGCGCCGCTGGTTTTCGGTCGGGTCGTACCCGGCGATGGCGGGAGAATTGGGCGCGACCGGGGGGCCGGAAGCGTTCGGGACGCCTTCGGAGCGCGTGTTGGTATCGTCGTTGCGGGCCACCCAGCCCAGTGTGGGAATCGTCAGCAGCGTGTCCGCGCCCAGATTTTTCGACCCGGCGATAACTTTGTCGGCGACGCCGGAAGGTTTGCGGTCGTCCGTGGCTTTGTTGTTGTAATCGCCGTTACGAAATTCCCAGTCGCGCGCCGCGTTCCAGCAGTTGCCGCGTTCCCAGTTGTAGCGCGTGCTTGGGTTGCCGCCCCAGCGCGTGAGTTTCAAGCGCAGATCGCGAATGTGCGTCGCGCCGGGCTGCGCCATGCCGTAGATCAGCGGGCTGATGGGGCCGAGTTCGCGCGTGGCGTCAATGCGAAGCGTGATCGGGCCGGGCGGCAGCTTGGCGTTGGGAGCGCGCAGGCGAATGCCCGCGAGGTAGATGGGGGCTTGCGGCTGACCAGCGGCGTCCTGAAAGACGATGCCCGTGATGCGTCGGTTGTCGGCCTTGATTTTCGCGAGGGGAATGATGCAGACGCGGAAACCCCCTGCAGGGATTTTGCCGCCGACGAGGTTTTCGCTGATTAGCGCTTTGGGGCCGAATTTGCCGTCCGCGCCGACCGCGCCGACCATGACGCGCTGCCCGCCGATTCCGCTGCCCTGCACGAAGAACGTGAGCGCGTCGTAGCCCTGCGTGGAAAATGCGTCGTGATGGAGAATGAGACCGCGCCATTCGTTCGGGGTGAATTGCAGGC
>JBBRNU010000435.1:0-4522 GCA_038230115.1 Chthonomonadales bacterium
CAAGGCGTTCGGCGGAGGGTGAGCTGGCAAGACACAGTGAAACCCGTGGTTCCCAAGTCCGGCCGGGCGTAAATCGAGCAGGCGCGGCGCGACAGAACGCGTGCTTATCCCGGGAGATCTGAAGGCTGGTCGGTTATCGCCGACAATCCAACTTGTGAGAGTTGGCGGCGCCTTCAGAAGTCAGCCGAGGCCATAGTGCCTGGAAGGGATCGCTCGCCTATTGGCTTTACGCCTCCCCAGCGAGCAGGAAGTCTCAGGGAAGGGCTGAACGCTGCATCCGAGTAATGTCTGTGCATTCGATGAGAACTGTTGAAAGCTGACTGCCTTGCTTAAGCGAGGGCTTGAGCAGGAGAGCAGGGTGAAGCCCGAGGGTTACTGTAAGAGTGCTGAGGTTCTCACGGCATAATCAGTATGAGAACTCGCGCACGCAGTCGTACAGCGTGCGTTAAGTGCAGCGAACCGCCGTATGCGGACCCGCATGTACGGTCATCGTTGGAAATGCGCGGAGGTGGCAACATGTTCAGTTTTCACTGTCGAATGTATTCCTGAGTTCTTTGCGCATGCCGTTGATGCAAATTACCATGGTGTCACTCACACGATTTAAGTCGACACTAAATGTGGCAGGAAAGCGGGCAACCAACGCCGAAACTTTCTCGATCACACACCCCTCGTTTGTAGATTTCCTGCGACGAGCGCCCGTGACGAGGAGCGAACCCCTGTGGCCGAACTGCGACAACTTGGAGATTTCATTACACCCGGCGAGGAAGAATGCGCCCGCCGTCTCGAACGCGAGTTGCCTGCGACCTGGACGATTATCGCCAACAAAATGCTTCCAATGCAAAATAGAACGTCCCGCGAGATTGACCTGATCGTTCTCGGCCTGCATCGCCTGTTTCTGCTCGACGAGAAAGGCATACGTGGCTCGATTGTCGGCGACGATCAGTATTGGTATCTGAGTTCGCGGGAAAGCCGTCCGAATCCGCTCAACAAAATGGAGCATACGGCCTCGCGGGTGGCGGGCGATTTGCGGCAGCGTATCGCTCACTTCGACGAGTATATGGCTAGCGCGCCATTTGTCCAGGCGCTTGTCGTACTTTCCGACCCGACCGCGACCATACAGGTTGTGGACACCCGCCGGGACCGCATCGTCCGCCTCAATGACTGCGCGGAAACCTTGAAACGGCTGGACACGCGGGGACACGGCCCAAAGAGTCTGCAACCGTTCCGCGCCGACATCCTTAAAACGCTCAACCTGCTTGCGCCGCGCCCTTCCCTGCCCCGCACGATCAATGAGTTCACCATTACGGAAAAGCTAGGCGACGGCCCTTATTATCGCGCTTTCCTCGCCACCCATGAAACCGGCGGACCAAACGCGATCCGCCGCCTGAAACTGTACCGGCTCGACGGCCTGACGCCCGACGAGCGCAAAAAGCAAAAGGAACTGTACCGGCAGGAGTATCTTGCCCTTTTGCGACTGGCCGAATCCGGGCTGGCTCCCGGTGCGGATTTGCCGTTTACGTGGGGCGAAGAGCATTACTATGTTGTGCCGCAAAAGGTTCTGTCGCTTCCGACCTTGCGCGTGCATCTTACGCCGGAAAACGACAATGGCGCAAAGGACGCGGCGGCGAAGGGCACGAACGTCGTAGGCCGGAACACTGCGAAGGGAACAAGCGCCGCAAACGAAGCCGCCAATGCCGTGAGCAGCGTTGACAACGGCGCGGCCCATCTCGATCTAGCGCACGGACTGTTGTCGACACTAGCGGAACTACACGCGAATAAAATTCTGCACCGCAATCTGACGCCCGACACAATCTACTACGATGCTTCGGCTCGTCCACCGCGATTCATCTTTGCCGATTTCGATTTCGCCCGCCGCGAGGGGGAGAGCAGCATTGCAGCGCAAGCGGATCCCTTTTTGTCCTACGTGCCGTATCGTGCTCCAGAACTCGATGTGGCAAACGGGCTGGGACTGGCCTACGCCGATCAAACCACTGATCTGTATGCTGTCGGCGTAATTCTGGCTGAACTGTTCACTGGACAGGACGCCCAATCCCTGCGTGACCCTAATGGCGGCATAGCGGTTCCTGAACTGCCCGACGATGCGGGCTTAACCTATCTGCAGCGGGCCGACTTGCGAGACATCTTGCAGGCGATGACGGCGCGAGAAAGTAACCAACGATATGCAAACGCGGCGGAGGCACGTGATTTTCTCGCCGTGATCATTCCGCAGGCCGCTGCCGTTCGACGTGAGCGCGAGTCACTAATGCCCGAAAGCGAGCAGGCGCAGCAAGCCACAAACGGCGCGGATGCAAATGCGCCTCGCGTCGAGACATTCGCGAGCAACCGCCTGCCGGGATCACTATACCAGAAGGGAGATGTGATTGATGACCGCTACCGCGTCGAGGCCGTTCTGGGACAAGGCGCGACAGCCAACACCTACCTGGTTTTCGACGAGACTGCTTCACAGTCCTTTGTTTTAAAGCAGGTGCGCGACCCGGAAAACGCCCGCCGTTTGGCAAAAGACGAGTTTCGCGCTCTGAGTCAATTACAGCACGAGGGCATTGTACGGGTTTACGAAGTCTACAAAGCCGACGCGCCTTTTCATTTGAAAATTGAGTACGTCAGAGGCGACTCGCTGGAAGAACTAAAGAGCGAATTTCCCTGGCCGCTTTCCAAAATCGCCGAGATCGGCAAACATCTGCTCGAGGCTCTCGTATACCTGGAATATAGGGGCATCGCGCACCGTGACCTGTCGGCCCGCAACATCCTGCTGACGCCGGAAGGCCAGCCGAAGATTATAGATTTTGGGTTTGCCGCCACGCTAGATTCGATTGGGCAGACGCAGGTGGGAACGCCCGCCTACCGCGCTCCGGAACTGGATCGCGGCGAAGCCTGGAACGGTACCTGCGACCGCTACGCGCTTGGTGTCCTGCTCTGGCAAATGCTGACCGGAAAACTGCCATTCCAAAGGGACTTGAACGAGCGCTGCAACAAAAACGTGCTCCCGCCGGTTCCGACGACCATGGAAGAGGGCCGCAGCGTGGAAGCGTTTCAAATCGGCGAGGTTTTGAGCGTCTTGCAAAAGGCGATCGCCCCTGACCCAGCGGATCGATTTGACTCGTCGCAGGAATTCAGCGCGCGTTTGCGCGAGGCCGCGACTCGGCTGCCGCCCGTCATCACGAAAGGCGAGCGCAACATCAGTCAGGCCGTCATCGCTATGCAGGGCGTTTACCGCAACAGCCGCATCGGCAATGCGGGCAATCGCGGGCTAGAGGGCGACGACTTTGCCAATCGCACCTACATCCAGACGAAACTTGATACGGACCTCGCTGAGTCGATTTTGAACGGCGCGTTCGATGTCGTACTGCTGAGCGGTAACCCCGGCGACGGCAAAACCGCCTTTCTGGAAAAACTGTGCGAAACGCTGGACGACCGCAAGGCAACTTGCCAGGAGGCGACGAGGAACGGCTGGCGCTACGTTTACAATGGGCGCACGTTCGCCGCCAATCTCGACGCCTCCGAAGCGAGCAAGGGCCGACGCGCCGACGAACTGCTGGAACAGATCCTCGCGCCTCTGGCAGGCGACAACCCTCCCACTCCCGTAACGCGCTACACGGCTCTGCTCGCCATCAACGACGGTAAGCTGCGCGATTTTCTGCTGGAACGCAACCGGGAACGTTACGGTTGGCTGGCCGGACAGGTGCAAAGCCTGCTGGACAACCCAGATAGCGCGGACCGTTCACGAATCGCGCTGGTGGATTTAAAGCAGCGTTCCGTCGTCGGCGATACGCTGAAACCGCTTCCTAGTGGGGATCGCGGCGACCTGTTCGGGGGTGTCCTGAACCGTTTTCTTGAGGATGTAGGCTGGAGCGCTTGCCTGACGTGTCGTGCCCGCCCGGTCTGCCCGATGCGCTTTAACCGCGACTCGCTTGCCGATCCGATGCATGGCCCGCAAATTCAGGCCCGGCTGCGCGCTTTGTTCCAACTGACGCACCTACGCCGCGACCGCCATATTACGATGCGCGACCTGCGTTCGGCTCTGGCCTACATCGTTGTGGGAACCGCTTCATGCGAGACGATCCATGAGGAACTGGAAAACGGCGGGAAATCGAAAACGGGCGAAGTAGTTCTAAACGCCGATTACCGCCTCTATTTTCAGGCCGCGTTCAATCCCGACAACGAAGCCGAGGACAACCTGCGCGACTTTGCCGTATATGATCCCGGCGAAACGCCCGCGCCCCGACTCGACCGCTTTCTGCATTTTCGGCGTAGCCAAGATCATCGGCGGGAGATCGAGGCGATGCTACTCCAGCTGCCGGGCCGCGCTTCCGCTCCTGTCGAATCGCTGACCCCAGCTGCGCTGGATCGCCGCTGGTATGCCGCCATGAAGCGCCGCCTGTGGTTTGAGGGCGATCCCGACAGATTGGCTGCCCCCGATGGCCACCCGCAGTCGAACGGACTAGCGCTCCTTCCCGACCCGCTGTTGCTCCTGCCGTATCGCCATTTCAACGCATTTCTCGCC
>JBBRNU010000436.1:0-4511 GCA_038230115.1 Chthonomonadales bacterium
CGTCTGGCGTCCCCTCGTCGTCATTTCCGAGCCCGACCGCCCTGCGCTACTAGAAAACGCGCACCCAGCGCCTGCGCAACGCCCGCGCCGCCTGCGCCGCCGTCAGGCTGCCCTTGAAGGCGTTGGGGCAGATCAAGAGCCGCGTATGCCGCCCGGTTTGAGCCAGTTCGCTCATAATCAACGTTTTCCTTTTCTCCCCTTCTTTTGCATTTGCGAAAAAAAAGTGTGAAAAATTGTCAAGCGAGCAGGAACTAAGCGTTCGAGGAGGAATAATAACAAAGCATTCTTACTACTGCTGTTACCGCGCGTTTATCTGGCTGTAATGTTTTGTCGCGCGCGGCCTTCCACAGGATGATAGAACCATTATGAACGTCAAGCGCCCAGATCGCATCTACAAATCAGACCGCCTCAACTACATTGTAGACCGAATGCGCGTGCGGCAGGACATTACACCCGCCGCCCTTGCCGAGGAATTGCGCGTTTCCGAGCGCACCGTGTACCGCGACCTGCTTTCTCTGGAACGCGGGCAGGCGCTCAAAAAGCGTTATAGTCGGCGCGAAGGCCGCTATCTGCTGGAAAACGAACTGCATCTGCCGCCGCTCACGCTCACGCCGTCCGAAGCGCTGGCTTTGTATACCGCCGCTTCCAACCCCTCATTGATCGCTGAAAACTCGCTCGCCGCCGATTTGCGGGCCGGGCTGGACAAAATCGGGAACGCCCTCCTGCCCCATCCCGGCGGCGGGCCGGACGGGAACGCCGAGCGGGCGACCTATGGGTCGCTCAATTTGACGGTCGAAAGCATTCAGCGCCCGATGATGGAAATGATTCGCCGCGCGCTGCGCTCGAACCGTAAAATCCGCCTCCGTTACTGGTCTTCCGCAGGAGATGGCGAGCGGCAGCTGGCGGTCGCGCCCTACGATCTGCGGTTTATGCATGGCGGCTGGTATCTACTCGCGCTTTCGGAAGAATACGGCGGCGTGCGGCCCTTCAAATTGGGGCGTATCCGCGCGGTCGAAATTCTGCCGGAGCGTTTTCGCTTTCCGCGCCGTTTTTCCGCCGACGACCTGTTCGCCAAAGCGTGGGAAACGCACGGCGGCAAGGAAGAGGAAGTGGAAGTTCGCATTCGCTTCGCGCCCGCAATGGCCGCGCACGTCATGGAGAGTTCGGGGCGGCAGTTCGCGACGATGGAGAAGCAGGCCGATAACTCGCTCGTCTGCACCTGTCTGACCCACAGTTTCAAAGACCTGACCTGGTGGGCGCTGTCGTATGGCGCGTCCGCAGAAGTTCTCAGCCCGCCGGAGCTGCGCGCCCAGTTCGTCCAGATCGCCAAAGAGATGACGCTGCTTTACACCGACTGGCCCGCAAAATAGCCCGCTTGTTTCTTGCCGCCTGCTGGATTTTGCCGTCCGACCAGGCTTTGTCGCATGTTGCCGCCCCGGTTCAAGATTGACCGACGGGTTTCCTGCCGGGCAGCGAAACCTTTTTTGTCGCCCGGCGAAATCCTGAAAGCAAAATTGCCCCACATGTTTCCGCCACGCTTGTACGGCGGCTGAACAAATACGCGCACCGTGTTCCGCCCGCTCCTCCGCTTCCTGAAACGATACGAATGAACGGAAGACGAGGATCGCGAACACGCTTGCCGACTACGGCATGGCGGGCGATGCGGTCACGTAAGCGGTTATGGGAATCAAGAGACGCTGTCCGTTGGCAAGCGTGATTTTCACTTGCGTTTGCAGGACGCCCGCCGGGGCCTCCGGGCTGAGAATCAATTCCAGGGCAAGGGCGGTCGGACGGTTTGCGCCGGGCGCGGGAAGGCTGGCGTCCAGCAGGCGGGCGGTAACCCACAAACTGGCCGAGGCGATTTTGAAGTTGGCGAGCGCTTCAGGCCGCAGACCGGTCAGCACGATCTGGCGCATCGAAGCGCGTCCGAGCGGCGCGTTCCCGAAGGCGGCGACGGGCGGCTCGGCAACGACATCGCCCGTAACCTGCCCGGTCAGCAGCGCGGTCGCCTGCAAAAACGCCGGATGCAGCCGGAGCGCAGAGGGCTGGAGCGCCCCGACTGCCGGGACGACCGCCAGGCCGGGCTGAAAAGCGATACTGCCGCTTATGAAACCCAAGGGCGACTCGCGAACCAGAGTGACGGCGAAAGTTTCGGCGCGTTGACCTGCCGGTAGGGGCGCGGGCGGCGAGTTGGGGTTGGTTCTCACCGGAGCGATCCGCACGTCGGGGTTGGTCGAAAATAGTGGCGGCAGCGGCCCGTTCGCGGTGAGGCGCGGATCATAGGAAACCGTGAGCAGGACAGGCCGCGCCTGCCCCGGCGCGGCCTGTCCAAAATCGAGCAGAGCCGGGCGGAAAGTCACGCTGGGCAGCAGGGTTCCAGTCAGCGTCAGCAGAGCGACCGGGCGCGTGGTTCCCTGCGCGTAAACCGACACGGTTTTTTGGAACGGGCCGGGCGGCAGGGCCGTCAGGTCAATTGCCACGCGCGCCCTCATTTCCTGCTCCGGTTTTAGCGTTTGCCCCAGAGCCTCCCCGCCCGCTTCCGCTTCGCTTTCTCCCTTTTCCATTCCAGCCAGAAAAACGCGCGTACACCCGCAGGAGGACTTAAAGCGGTCGAGGATAAGCGGGACGCGGCCTGCGTTGCGGAGGGTGAAGACCTGTTCGAGCTGGGGCGTATCAAGCAGGTTGGCGGGCGCGAACGAGCGCGCGGCGAGGTTGGGCGCGGTCAAGGTGATTTCAGGCGCGGCCTCGACGCGCAGGCCAACATCGGTCACAACGGCGTTTCGAGGCGATGGGCGCGGCGGTTCCGCTTTCGCAGCGGGCGCGTTTTGTGCCGTCGCGTCCATCAAGGCAAGGCGTCCCAGAACCAAGAAAGCCAGACCAACGCGCCAAACATCGCTTCTGTGCATAGTCTCTCCTCTTCCTTTTTCATTGCGCGCACCGTCGAAAGTTGGGCGGCTTCGCGCGTCCGTCGGCTCGCCCGTCCGCCGCTGTCGTAGGCGAAGGTCGTGCGGTGGCTCTTGGCATCGCTCTGCCAGACCTTGCGCCCCTGCTCGTCGTAGCCGAAATGCGTGGTATGCCCGCCCGCATCGCTCGCCCAGTCCAGCCGACCCAGCCCGTCGTAATGCCAATGGCTCGTCCGCCCGCTCCCGTCCGTCTCGGCAACCCGTCGTCCTAACGCATCATACTCCGTGCGCGTGAACGTCAGGTCAGGTATACAATAAATCTTCAAGGCACACTTGGTCTTTGGCGATCACAATAGAATGCTCGTCGGCAAGGCGGCGGCATAGCATCCGCATTACCTCCCATATCCTTATTTTTGCCAGATTCTCACGCCTGAAATACTGAGCGTCTACTCCCCTTTCGGCCCATGCATACTCCAGAATGGCTTCCGCCAATTCTTGTATCTGACCGCATATTTCCTTGTCGAAGTACTCTCGTTCCTCTATGCCGCCCCATATACAATAGGATTTCGCATAGGATTTGATGCGTTCGGTCAACACTTCTAACGGAAATAGCGTGGAAAAATCCCCGTATTCGACATGGAAATACTCCTCTTCGGAAAAGTCTTCGTACAGACTGGCTTGCTCCTCTGCTGAGAGAGCGAAAAAGACGATCAATCCGCGAAAATGCGCGTTCATTCCGGCATAACTCATAGCCGCTTTCCTCCAAAAAACGAGTACGTCTTACCTATCTAGCAGGACGTTAACGAAGTGAGACCTGAAGCGAAATAAAGAGTTGCGCTACGGCGTCCAGAACCAAAACGTGCCTCTGCAATGCTCACATAGTCTCCGCACAAAAAAAGCGAGACGTGGCATCATGCGAATTGGCCTCCTAAGTCTTTCTGAAGCGTAAACGCCTATTTCGTATTAGTTCTTTATGTGATAGTGCAAAGGTGGGTCCGCCCATAGCGAGTACTCGTCTTTCCCCGCCGACCCCGTCCCGCGATGTCCAGGTTCGATGGGGCCATAGTCCGCTCGCCATAGTTCTTGGTTCTGTCTGTAGTTAGATATTTTCCAACCCGCCCCTATGACCCTGGTCGGTCGCTTATCGCCAAAGACCAGGCTCAAGGGAATACCGTTTATGCGTATCGGCGTCTTAACGTCGACAGTCGGAGTCAACGGAATCGGGTTGGGCATATAGATCAGGAATGTTTCCAGATGCCCTCCCTGATTGATTGTCGTTAGCAGGTTGCGCGCTCGTGCCGCGACTACGTCTTGGATGATGCGCGGCGTGTTCCTTTCCAGGTTTTCGAGGATTTCCTCAGCCGTCAGTTTCACAAACTCCGTAGCGCCTCTCTCCTTGAAGCCTCCCGCAAAGTTTTGAAGGGTCTGGACCAGCGCGATGACGACGCTTGGCTCTCGGAAAGCGTTGAAAATTTGCTGGGCGGTGTTTACGGCATTGACAATGGAGTTGACCCGGTTATAGACATTGATGGCGGTGTTGGCGTAGCCCGCAATATCTGACAGGCTGCTTGCCAGGCTCGTTTGCACCTCAACCAACGTTTCCAGCCC
>JBBRNU010000437.1:0-4506 GCA_038230115.1 Chthonomonadales bacterium
GAAACGCCGGTCTTTATGCCCGTCGGCACGCAGGCGACTGTAAAAGCGATGACGCCGGAAGAATTGGGCGACATCGGCTTTGGACTGATTTTGGGCAACGCCTACCACCTGCATCTGCGGCCCGGCGAAAGCCTGATCGCGCAGGCGGGCGGCCTGCACCGCTTTCAAGGCTGGCCCGGCGCGCTCCTGACCGACAGCGGCGGGTTTCAGGTTTTCAGTCTGGCCGGGCTGCGGCGCATCGGCGCGGACGGCGTGGAATTCCAATCGCACATTGACGGCTCGCGCCACCGCTTTACCTCTGAGTCGGTCATGCAGATCGAGCGCGATCTGGGGGCCGACATCATCATGGCCTTCGACGAGTGCGCCCCCTACCCCTGCACACCGGAATACGCCCGCGACGCCATGAACCGCACCCATGCCTGGGCCGCGCGCTGCCTCGCCGCTTACAACGAATCGGGGCGAAGGGCGACCGGCGGCTGGCCGCAGGCGCTGTTCGGCATCGTGCAGGGCGGCGTCTTCCCCGACCTGCGCGTGGAAAGCGCCCAGACCCTTGTGGCGATGGATTTTCCCGGCTACGCGGTGGGCGGTCTGGCCGTCGGCGAAGACGCCGCCGCCCGCAATGACACCATCGCCCTCACGACCGCCCTGCTTCCCGCCGACAAGCTCCGCTATCTCATGGGCGTCGGCACGCCTGTAGATATTCTCGACGCCGTGGCGCGCGGCATTGACATGTTCGACTGCGTGCTGCCGACCCGCAACGCGCGCAACGCGCAGGTCTTCACGTCACAGGGCGTTCGCAATCTGCGGAACGCGCAATACGCCGACGACTTCGCCCCGATTGACCCGGCCTGCGGCTGCCGGGTGTGCCGAAACCATACGCGCGCCTATATCCGGCATCTGTTCAAGGCGAACGAAATTCTTGGCCCGCGCCTGACTACCTACCACAATCTGGCGTTTTATCATCGCCTGATGGCCGACATTCGCGACGCGATTTCCAGCCAACAATTGGAGCGCTTCCGAACGGAATTCTTAACGCATTATCGCGGCTCTGACTCGAACAGTCAACCAGAAGAAGAGCCGGAGGAGATACTCTAACATGGCCGACACGACGGAAGTGATCGCCAGCAACCGGGTCGCCGTCGCTCCTACGAGCGGCAACATTGGCGAGTCTAATGGCAAAGCCACCCTCGCCGAGCCGCATCACATCACGCTGCGCGACGTTCGCAGCAACGAGAAGGTGCGCGCTTACATCGAGAAGGCCAACGAGCAGATGCTCGTCATCGGCTATTCCGAGCATGGCCTGCGCCACGCGGCTCTGGTCGCCGCGATTGCCCGCAACATCTGCCTGGAATTGGGCCTTGATGCGCGCCCCGCCGAACTCGCGGCGATGGCGGGTTATTTGCACGACATCGGCAACTGCGTCCACCGCATTTATCACCCGCAAATCGGCGCGACGATGGCGTTTCAACTGCTGGATCAAATGGGCATGGATGCGCGCGAAATCGGGACGATCATCGGGGCGATCGGCAACCATGAGGAGCCGGAGGGCGTGCCGATCAACCAGATTACCGCCGCCGTCATCATCGCCGACAAGTCCGACGTGCATTTTACGCGCGTTCAAAACCCCGATCCGACGACCTACGACATCCACGACCGCGTGAACCACGCCGTGCAAAAGTCGCGCCTGCTCGTCAACAAAACCGAGAAAACCCTGACGCTCGATCTGGTTGTTGACATCAAAGAGGCGACCGTGATGGAATATTTCGAGATTTTCGTGGCGCGCATGAGCCTGTGCCGCAAAGCCGCCGCGATGCTGGACTGCCAGTTCCGGCTCATCATCAACGGCACGGAGCTTTGAGGAAACGAGGAAGGGCTTAACTTGCCACGCAAGAACGCCCGTCCTGAAAGGCGAAGTCCGCAGCGAGATGGGTAGAAAGTGGAAGCATTTTCGAGGAAACGATAGGGAGACCATGAGCCGAACGCTTGATTTTCGCACTTATTGCGCGTCGCTTTGCCGATTGGGTCAGCGGCCTGTCCTCGCCATCGCCGCGCTCGTTTTTGTGACGCTGGCGGGGGAGACGGGTTCTGCCGTTCGCGCCGAAACCGCCGACAACGCCGCCCTCGCCAAAGCCGACAGCAGTTTCACGCGCCTGTTCGACGGGGCGACGCTGGACGGGTGGATGCTGGTCGGGAAGGAAGGGCCGGGCTACGTGGTTCGCGACGGCGTTCTGGTCTGCCCCGCCGACGGGGGCGGCAACCTGTTCACGACGCACGAATATTCCGATTTTGCGTTTCGCTTCGAGTTTCGGCTGGACAAGGCGGGCAATAATGGCGTCGGTCTGCGCGCCCCGCTCGAAGGCGACGCCGCGTATGTCGGCATGGAGTGTCAGATTCTGGACGACAGCGCGCCGGACTACGCCCATCTGCTGCCCGCCCAATATCACGGTTCGCTGTATAAAATCGCCGCAGCCCGGCGCGGGGCGCAATTACCGGTCGGCCAGTGGAACCGGGAGGAAATCGTCGCCATCGGGCGGCGCGTTACAGTTCGTCTCAACGGGCAGACGATTCTCGACGCCAATCTCAATACGGTTACCGACCCGGCGGTTCTGGCGGAGCATCCCGGAATGCTGCGTCCGCGCGGTCACGTCGGCTTTCTGGGGCATGGGCCGAGCGAGGTTCAGTTCCGCAATATTTCCATCCGCGACCTGGCGAAGCCGGAGCGCGACAACCGCCCGCCGCCCGGTTTCCGCGCCCTGTTCAACGGAAACGATTTGCAGGGCTGGAAAGGGCTGGTCGCGAACCCGCCGGAACGCGCCAAAATGACGCCCGCCGCGCTGCAAATCGCCGAGCGCAAGGCGACTCTGGAAGCGCGCAAACAGTGGGGGGTTCGGGACGGCGAAATCACCTACGACGGCAAAAACGACAACCTATGTACGGCGCGCGATTACGGGGATTTCGAATTGAGGGTGGATTGGCGGCTGCCGCCGGGCGGCGACAGCGGCATTTATCTGCGCGGCAGCCCGCAGGTGCAAATCTGGGACAATGTCCCGCTCATCGCCGCCGAGGTCGGTTCGGGCGGCCTGTACAACAACCAGAAGCATCCGAGTAATCCGACGCGCAAGGCCGATCGCTCGATTGGCGCGTGGAATCGCTTCGACATTCTTATGATCGGCGACCGGGTAACCGTCTATCTCAACGACACGCTCGTGGTTCAAAACGTGCCGATGGAAAATTACTGGGAGCGCGACAAGCCGATTTATCCGACGGGCCAGATCGAATTGCAGCATCACGGCGGGCCGCTGGGCTTCAAAAACATCTACCTGCGCGAGCTGCCCCGCCAAACTTCTTCGCACGATCCGAAGCGCTAAAAGCCCTGGCAGGAGACGAGCCTGCGCCGGGCCTGTAAAAGACCCGGCAAACCGTTCGGTTCGTAAAGCGTTATTCGGTCGCGCCTTTGGTTTTCAGCAGGGCGACGACTTCGCTGAACTTGCCTTTTTCGGCGGTCTTGAGCGGCGTGTTTCCGCGGGCGGTCTTGATGTTCGGGTTGGCCCCTTTTGCCAGCAAGGTTTTGACCAAGCCCGCATTGCCGCGCGCGGCAGCCATCAAAAGAGCCGTCTGCCCGCCTTTCGCTTTGGCGTTCACATCCGCCCCCTTCGCCAGCAAAAATTCCGTCATCGCGTCGTCGTTGCGGGCGGCGGCGGAAATGAGCGGCGTCATGCCGTCGTCATCCGCGGCGTTTATATTGGTTCCCTGCGCCAGCAGGGTTTTCACGGTCGCCACATCCCCGGACGACATCGCCTCGTGAATCGTGACAACGGCCCCGTTCGCGCGTAAAATCTGATAGACCGGCGTGAAGTTGCGCCGCGCCGTCATCAGAACCGCCGTTTCGCCTCGCTGCGTTTTGGCGTTGACATCCGCCCCGTGCGCGATCAGCATTTTTACGATATCGGCGCGGCCCTCGGTCGCGGCGCGCATGAGCGGCGTTTCGCCATACATGCTCCGCGTGTTCACATCGGCCCCGCGATCCAGCAGCAGCTTCACGATGTCCCCGAATCCCATTTCGGAGGCGACGGTCAGCGCCGTGCGCCCGCTGTCGAGCGGCCCGTTGATGTTGACGCCTTTGTCCAGCAATTGCCGTACAACGTCGGTTTTGTGGGTAAAAGTGGCGGAGTAGAGCGCACGCCGTCCCTCAATGTCTTTCCCATAGGTAGCGGGGTCTTTGCCTTTGGGAACCGCCGGGGCGGGTTGAAAGGCGGCGCTGACAGTGTTATTGGCCTGTACGCGCAGGAAAAACATATAGCCCCAAGCGCCGAGCAGCGCGAGCGCGATGAGCAGGGGATATAGCAGCAGTCGGCGGTTGGCGACCATGATTCACTCTCTCCAAATGTTCACATTCAAGACGTTTTCGCAAATTTCAACTCGTCCGTTTGCAGTTGTGGGCAGTGTACCCGATTTGCGGGCGATTACTCGGTCGCGCCCGCCTCTTGCAGCGCGGCAATAGTGGCC
>JBBRNU010000438.1:0-4486 GCA_038230115.1 Chthonomonadales bacterium
AGGCTTCGAGTACGCCGATAAGTTCGAGCATCATCACTTCCCCGGCCCGAACTTCGCCTACGAGCAGCCGGAAAAAATCAACACGAGGCCGGAAGAACAGCGCGTCCCTTCGGTGCGAACCTACCAGTCCTCGACCGCGCCCGCGCTCTCGAACAACGCGCAGTTGTTCTTTGCGCTTTACTTCGCGATGACGGGCCTGCACGCGCTGCACATCATCATCGGCATCGGGATATTGGGCGCGATCTTCATTATGGTGAAGTTCCGGCATCCATCGGTCGCCTATTACATGCCGATAGAACTGGCCGGGCTGTACTGGCACTTCGTGGACATCGTTTGGATTTTCCTGTTTCCCCTGCTGTACTTGTTGGGCTAGAGGAGTCGCCATGACCGAGCATATTCATCCGCGCAGCATGTATTTCAAGACCTTCGCCTTGCTGTTCGTTTTGTTGGTTCTCACGATAGCCGCCGCGAAAGTGCCGCTCGGCGCGTTGAACGTGGTCGTCGCGATGGTCATTGCGGCGGCGAAGGCAGTCCTGGTCGTGCTGTATTTCATGAACGTGAAGTACAGCAGCCGGCTGGTCTGGCTGTGGGCGGCGGCGGGTTTCGTCTGGCTGTTCATCCTCTTCACGACCCTGAGCGACTATATCACACGCGACTGGATTCGCATCGTCGGCTGGCAATAACCCCTTCAAAGACTCAGAGCGAAAACCCCGACCGTCCTTCTCAGGGTATCGGGGTTTTTGCTTGCCTTATAGTCGTAGACGTTTCGCCCCCATAACCTTACCGATTATTAAGTTCAGCCAGGATTACATGTGTTTGCGTTTTCAAACACTCTGTTTCCTGCTGATCTTGGGCGATGCGTTCGTCCCGTCGCGCCATTTCCGCAAACATCTCCTGGATGGCGGCTTGATACTCGGCGGCGGACTTCGGAAGGGATTGTATCCGAATATCGCTTATGGTTTTTACCTACTGCTGCATTATAGGCTGAGGAGGTTGGTAGGAGAGGCTATTCTCGGTTTACGGATTGGCTGTTTCCTGTAGCATCTTCTCTTGCAGCCACAAGTTTAGCAGGGTTTCCGCTGAAATTCCCCGTTGCGCCGCTGTCGTCCGCAAGCGCGCCGCCAGGGTCGTTTCGACGGGATAATAGGTGGTTTGCGACTTACCCTCGACCTCGAACGCCGCAGGTTCGGTCTGCTCCCAATGGTCGTTCAGGTCGTGCGTATCCCAAAACGTTCCTATCTCCTGGTAAGTCTGCGCCTCGGAAATCGCGCTTCTAGCGTCGTTCATACCGTCTCTGTTCTGCAACTGGTTAGAGCGCAAGCGTTTCGCTATTGCTACTGCGCCGGATTGAAATGATCGGCGAGCGTTTCCAGACGCAGCCCCTCGGCGTTAGGCTCCTGATCGGGGTTCAGCCCAACCTGCATCGGCCGCGTCAGGCACGCCTCCACCACCTGAGCGGCGACGGCTTCCGTCAGGTTTAGCGTGTATCTGCCGCCCTCGCCGCGATGAATGCAAATTTCTTCCTTTTCCAACAAAGAAAGCACATTGCAGACAAAATAGTTCAGGTCGTCTTGCTTGAGAAAAACAGTCATTTCCTTCGCCTCATTCGCCTCGCTGATGTCTGACTCAGGGAACACATGCAGTCCTTGTGTTCCCATGCCCGCGCGCGGTCACGGTGACAATTTGTCTGGCCCGGCTCAGAACGACTTCCGACCTCGGCCCGACCAACTTAAACGTATCTGTCAGCGGCTGGTAAGCGACTTTCTGAGAATGGCGCAGCGTGTCCAAAATCGCGTCGGGGCTGACGCCGCCCCCATTCCGAGAGATAGCCTGGTTAATGTCATGTTTAGTATATCCTGAGACGCCTTTTTCCGCCAGTTCCTCCAGAAACCTTGCGGCATCGGGTTCATAATTATTATACACCGATGCGTTTCCGCTTACCCTACCGAACAAAACCGACAAAGTTTGCTGAAGCGCGTTCGCCGCGCTGTTCTTCGCCGGTACGCGCTATTTCTTGGCGGGCGCGGGCGGGGCGGGCAGCGTGACGGTGAGCATCAGGGGCGGGGCGGCGAACCACGTTTTCATGACGAAGTTGACGCTGACGGTTCCCAGAACGGGCAGGGGCCAATCCGCGATTAACTTGGCGTCCCCGGCGGCGCGCAGGGTGATGTAACCTTTGGTCTCGTTCTCGCCGATGAGCAGCTTGCTCTGGCCCTCGTCAATCGAGACGCCGGGCGGCAGAGGGCTGTCGAAAAGCTGACCCTGCTCGAACAGGCGCATATCGAGGGTGACGGCTTTGGTGAAGTCGGGCCGTCGTTTCAGCGTGACCTCGATTTTGGCGGTTCCGCCCTGCGGGAGGGTTACCGCGCTAACGCTGGCGGCGACTTCCAGATCGTTGGGTTCCGAGACCGCGACCGCGAGGATGTCGGAATCCAGGACGCCGCGCCCGCCGCCGGGAATGTACACGTCGGTCTGGGGGCGGGCGACGCGCGTCACGGTCAGCGCCTTGCTTTTGTCGTCCAGCAGGATTCCGGTTCCCGTGATTTGCACTTCGCTCATGTCCATTTTTGCGTCGGGCGCGGCGGTCAGAATGAGCGCGCCCTGCGCGATGCCGGGCGGAAGGGTGAGCGCGCTGGCCGTGACGCCGGGCGGCAGCCCGCTGACCGCAATGGCGACCGGCCCGGCAAACCCATAATGCCGATCCAGCTGAACGAACAGCGCGGTGCGGTTGCCGGGGGCGAGAAACGCGCGGTCGGGGTCACATTTGAGCGTGAAATCCGGGCGGCGCGGCGTGGCAGTCAGGTTGTAGCAGCAGGTCGGCCCGGCGTGCGCGGCCAGGTCGCGCACCTCGATGGTGTAATCGCTGTCCGCGGGAGCCTGCCAGCCTTCAATGCGCGAGTCCTTGCCAAAAAAGTCGTCGTTCGTGACGAGGACGGCATTTTTCGCGTCGCGCAGTTTCAGTTCCGAATCAATGTCGGAATCGAGACGGCGAGCCGTCACCTCGAAATTCCAAACCTCGCCCTTGCGCGCGTGGAATTGGTAACGGTCGCCCTGTCCCTCGACGGCCAGATAAGAATTGACGCCGCCGGGCAGGGCGAGCGTGGCAACCGGCGCACGCGGGGCTTTCGCGCCAGCGTTCGACAGGGCGGCGGTGACGGTCTTGCCGGCGGGCGCAACCGGAAGGGGCGGCGTCACGACGGTTTGCGGCGCGTCGGTCACGAGCAGAGGGATCACGTTCGACAGACCGTTCGGAAAGGGCAGGGGCGTATGCCAGACGCCGGGCGGCGCGTCAGCGGGAACCGACAGCGTGACGGTTTTGGCCGCGCCCAGGTTGTAGCCCGCCACTTGCAGCGTGACGCTCTGCCCCGGCCTGACCGCGCAGGGCAGGGCCGCCAAGACATAGGGCCGGTTCGTCATCGTGAGCCGATAGACCCAGTTTGGATTTCCCTTGTAACTGACGTCGCGCAATTGCAGGCGGTACTCGCCCGCCTTCTCGAAACGGTAGTGCAGGAGCGAGTCGGCGCGGTAGTGATCGTCGTTGCGGGCCAGCTCGCCGCCGGTCGCGTCGTACAGCACAAGCATCGGGTCGGCATGTTCCTGCAAGTCATGCACTTTGTCCTGCAGGCGGGCGCACTGCACGGTAAAAACAAGTTCCTGCCCGGCCAGCGCCTTGAACGCGAACACGTCAATGTCCTCGCCGGACTGCAATTTGCCGTTGACGACAATGGGGATCGGAACCGACTGCGGCTTGTCCAGGTCGTTGTTCGGCTCCTTTTCATTGATTTCCGGCTCGTCGCCGATGATCAACTGCCCGACGGTCGAGACGCCGCCGCGCGGAGCCGCAAGGCGGTATTCGCGCACGCCGAGCGAGGCGTTTGCGTCTACGGTCACGCGCATTTCGATCTCGCGCGCGTCCGGCAAATCCCAGGGTTTTTTGGGGTCTTTGGCGGGCCAGCCCTTTGCGGGCGGCACGATTTCGGCTTTGACGCCCCCGCCCGCGAACAACGCTTTGTACGCCCCATACAGATTTGCGCCGCCATTGCCATCGCCCCGAACCGTCACGACCGAGGTTTTACCGCGCTGCACGCCTGCGGGAAACGTGCTGCCGAGCATGGGAAACGAGGACTGCGCGCGGGCTTGTTGCGGCGCGCAGCAGGCGAACAGGGGCAGCGCGGCCAACGCAAGCAGGGCGCGGTACAGGGTCGGCACGCAGCGACGAACGGTCATCGAGCAATCTCCTCGTATCAATTAAACGGCGGGTCATGGCGTAAGGAACGCGATCAGGCGCGGCAAATTTAGTCGGGCGGTCATCCCAGGGTTGAAACATACAAGTGTCGAAAGCGACAAGACGGGCCGCGACGAAATGAATTTCTTCGCTGTGTGGCGTTCCGCCGTGCGTCCTTCGGACGCGCAATTCAGCAAGGATTTCAATGGCGCTCGTATCGTGTCCGAAGGACACACAGCCGCAGGCTGCCGAGCGAAGAAA
>JBBRNU010000439.1:0-4479 GCA_038230115.1 Chthonomonadales bacterium
CAGCGGGTCATGGAACGCCTGATGCGCGATCTGGTCTTCCGCCTCTTTGCGTGCCGTGATGTCTGTGCAAATGCCTAATAAATGCTGGACAGACCCGTCGGGCGACGCCAGGGGCCGCTTCACGGTTTGGATCCAGTGCGTTTTGCCTTCGCAGTCTGTCATCATTTCGGCGGGGATAAACTTTTCGCGGCGGAAGCGAATCACCTCGCGGTCGTCTTCCAGAAAGTGGGCGACCTCATTGGCATTGTGGTTGAAATCGGCATCGGTCTTGCCGACCAGTTCTTCGAGCGTGACGCCGTAGAGTGTGGCGAGGGCTTGATTAGCAAGCGTGTACACGCCGTCGCCATTTTTCACAAAGATCAGGTTCGGGTCGGTATCCAGCACCTTTCGCAAGAACTGCTCTTGCTGCCGCAGCGATGCGGTGCGCTCGGCAACGCGCCGTTCCGCTTCCACTCGCGCCGTGACATCGTTTTGAATGCCGACGGAGTGCGTTAAAACTCCCGCCGCATCGAAAATCGGAGCCATAAACAGTTCGTTCCAAAACGGTGTGCCGTCCTTGCGGAAATTGTGCAAAATGATGTTGCACGAAATGCCGCGATTCAGGGCGTCCCGCATCGTTTGCCGCGCCGCACGGTTTGTTTCCTCTTCATAGCTTGCGCCTTGCAGGAAGCGGCAGTTCTTGCCAAGAATCTCTTCGGCTTTGTAGCCGCTCATCCTTTCAAACGCCGGATTGACATAGATTAAGGGAAGGTCCGGCAGACGCATATCGGCAATGACAATGCCGTTGATGCTTGCCTCCATCGCTTGCCGTTGGAGATGCAGCGTGGCTTCTACCGGCATCTGAGACAGAGCGAAGGAGAGGGAAGTTTCGATAGAGTATTTCATTGTTTTGTATCATCTTCCGGGTGACCTGCTCGCCCGCTAAAATATGGAAACTTCTCCAAATCACTAAAAGTGAGGGAGAGCCAAATTTTCGGGGGCATATCACGATAGGCGAATCGTCTATGATGAAAACAGTATGCCTCTTTTACCTTCTATGGCGTGAATAAGACCTGGGCAGTTGTATGCCATAGGATACTCTGAGCAGCGCGGCATCAGGAGGGGATGTAGTTCGTGTATCCCTATCATTCTTCCACACTTATTTACCTTTTTACAGGTTTTAATTTTTTAATTCGCTGCCGAACTATCCTGTAGTTTAGCGTTTTGATCCAAAAAGGAGCGGGGTCACGTCTGGTACAGAAATACTCTCGCCAAAGAGGTTTCTGCCATGTACGCGACACCCTCTCCTGATTGGGACATTCTTCTCGAACCGTTCCAATCCCTGTTCAGCAAGCCCGGTTTTCGCTACTTTTGCGCCTTCGTGCGGGTGTTGGCGCATCTGGACGGCAGGCTGTGGGTCACGCAGGTCGTCTTGTCCCGGCTCCTTGCGCGCCACGGGACGAACTTTGATCGCTTCTTACGCTCGCCCGCCTGGGACACAAACGCGCTCGCCCGCCTGGCGCGTGGAAACCCTGGCGCGGCAGGTCTTCGCCTTGTGCCTGCCCGTTTGCCTGCCCGTTTGCCAGGAAAGCGAAGGCCGCGTCTTTGTCGCCCTAGACGACACCGTATGATCTGGGCGCTCACGGGCGTTGGCGTGACGGTTCTCAGCACGGTCGAACTGCCGGAATCGTTCACCGACCTGGCTTTTAGTTCCCACGCGATTTCATTTCTCACTGACGATATTATCCGGCTCCGCTACGTAGAGATTGAAGGGCAGCTTCGTAAAATTCTGGTCGTGGTCAAGATGCGCGGCGGCGCCCACAGCAAAGACATCCGCGAATATGAAATCACGTCGGAAGGCATGACGATAGGCGCGCGTCTGAAGGACTACCGGGGCCTCATTACCGGCGTTCCCGAACCATTGAAGCCGTTCGCCTCGGACACGAACGAGAAGATTTTATGAGCGAACCGGTAGAAGGCGATACCGATAATGACAAACAAAGCCTATGCAGATACAAGGGAGACCGGCGACGGTGGAGAAACGGCGGAACTGCCGCAGCTCTGCCATAACGTGACCGAGAACGCCCCGCTGCCGATGGTCGCCGTCGAGGGCGCGGGGCATATCGTGCGCTATGTCAACCCGGCGTTTTGCCGCCTTGCCGGGAAGAGCAAAGAAGAATTGGTTGGAAAATCCTTTGCGCTGGCCGTGCCGGAAGGGGAAAACAATGGGAGCGCCGCGCTGCTCGAACGGGTCTATCGCATCGGGATAACCGAAAGCCTCGCAGACCAGGAACATGCCTCCGACTTCTTCCCCGCCGTCTACTGGTCGTATACGATGTGGGCGGTTCTCGCGTCGGACGGACGCACGGCGGGCGTGATGATTCAGGTACAGATTGACGCCCACGGAGAACATCGGGCCGAAGTCGAGGCCCTCAACGCCCGCCTTCAGCAGACGAACGAGGCGCTAACGCTTTCTAATGTTCGCCAGCATGAAGAGACGGAAAGAGCGGAACTCCTCAACGCCCGCCTGTATCGCGCCATGCAAGAGTCGCATCATCGTATTAAAAATAATCTGCAGGTCATTTCCGCCCTCGTGGAGATACAGATCGGCGAGACCGGCGAAGCCGCCGGCGACGCCTACCTGAAACGCATCTATCAGCACATTCGCACCCTCGCCAGCATTCACGACCTGCTGACGCAGCAGGCGAAGCACACCGGCGAAGCAAATGATGTTGGTACGCGCGCGGTGTTGGGGCGGCTAATTCCCATGCTGGAGGAGACGAGCGGCGGCAGGCGTATCAAGGCGGAAATCGCGGACGCGCGGCTTTCCGTTAATAAAGCCGCGTCGCTCTGCCTGCTCGTCAGCGAGTGCGTCAGCAACGCCATCAAGCACAGCAAAGGGGAAATCGAAATCACCCTGCGTCTGGAAGGCGGCAGAGCGCAGCTGGAAATTTGCGATGACGGCAGCGGTTTTCCGTCTGACTTCGATTGGCGCAAAGCTGCCAACACGGGCTTGTCGCTGATTGACGGCACGGCGCGACATGATCTGCGCGGCGAAGCGCGCTACGAGAACCATGCCAACGGCGGCGGGCGCGTTGCGATTACGTTCCCTGTTCCCGCCCCGAAAAATAGCGACAAGCCACGGCAAGAAATCTACGGCGGGGAGGCGTAAGATGCAGGAACACACGGACGGCGAGCGACGGGGCAAAGACCTAATCGGGATGCCGGTGATTACCGTGCAGGAAGGGCGCAGGCTCGGCGAAGCGACCGCGCTGCTCATTCGACGCGACGACGCGACGGTGGCGGCCATTCGCATTGGCAGTCAACTCGCGCCCGGCCCGGCGGTTCCGTTCGGGAATTTACGGCTGGTGGGCGTGGACGCCATCCTGGTTGACAGCGCTGCCGCGCTGGAACCCGCCCTGCCGACCGAAGCGGTGCAGGCGCTTGACGATGACGTGACGGGGCGCGCGGTAATCACGGTCAGCGGAGAGCGCATCGGGACGATTTCGGGTTTCTGGGTCAATACCGCTGACGGGCGTATCACCGCTTATCGTGTGCATCCCGACGCGGGACTGCTGTCGCGCCTGACCAACCTGCTTCATCACGACACTTTTGAAGTTTCGGCCAGCCAGACGCAGGCGTTAGGCAAGGCGGCGCTGATCGTGCTGGACGCGGTAGTCAGCCCTGGAAGCGTGGCGCCCGCGCCCGCTGGCGGAAACGCCCCGGAATAACCACTGGCAAGGGCTAAAAAAAGATTCCAGAGATTGAATTAGAGGTCGTCCAAAGCCGCGAGTATTCTGTTTCATCGGCTTTCTACGACCTCTTCGCGTTCACTTTTTCTTTGCTTCTTCTGCCTGCAAATCATGCGTCAGCTGCTCGGACTTGGGGACGTGCGTATGCCGCTGGTTTTTGTCGTCGCTGTGAATGTCCACTTCCTTCTGGTTCGCTTTGTTTATTTCTTTGTTTTGCAATCCATGTTCGTGGTTTGCGTGATTTGCGGTCACAAGTTCCACGTCGCCCGCCGGGTTATGCGTATGCGGCTCACGATGGATTTCCGCCTCATGCTCGTGCATGGCATGCGTTTCTTTATCCTTGCGCTCGCCGTCTTTTTTCCTCTGATCTTGTTTGTCTGGCATGGTTTTTCCAATCGGTGAATGGCGCTTCCGGCCAACTGCAGCGTACTTGCGTTTGTCTGTGGCAGCGTGATCGCGCGGCGTAGGATTTCCGCTTACCGCAAATTTCTCACGCAAAAAGCAGACGCGGACAAAAAATATAAGTTCCTGCATAATTGCAAAAATGTGTCTGAGCAAAAAAGTTTTCGGCGTAAGCGAGAAAGTTACACATTTTGCGAGATGGAAATTCACTACCCGACACTTTTTAATTTCCTCGCCTGCTGCGGAGCAAAATGCGTCCAAAGCGGCAGGTCATTGTTCAAGCAAAACTCGCTCCACGCCATTCCGATGGGAAACAGGCTCCAATCGCAACGGTCCGCGCGGTGGA
>JBBRNU010000440.1:0-4460 GCA_038230115.1 Chthonomonadales bacterium
GGACAACACCGGCGCGGTCAACGGCTTCCTCATCGAGAACCTTAGCGACCTGCTGCCGACCGCAACGCCCGACAACGTACAGTTCGCCAACCTCACGCTCACCGTCGGCGCGACCACCGTTTCCTTCGACACCGCTTTTGGCAGTCCGGTCGTAGTTCTTCCCGGCGCGGCAGTGGATACCACCGACCCGGCCTTTCCGACCGACAACGTCCTGCAGTACCCGGCCACCGACGCGCCCGCGACCGCCATTCTGCGCGGCAATTTGCGAAACGCTTCCGGCCAATCCCTCAACTTAAACCTGATCGCGACGCTGACGCCCGCCGACCTGACCGTTCCCGCCAACCCCGGCGACGTGAACAACCCGGTCACGATCCGCGTGGTCTCGTCGGTTCCCGCGCCCGACGCCTTCGCCATCGCACTTGTTGGACAGGGGCTGGGAATGCTGGCGCTTCGCCGCCGACGCGCCGCCCGCCGCAACTAACGGCCCCAATCTTTCTTCTGGAGGATAATTCCTGATGCTCGCCACTGAATTGCGCGCTCCCGCGCCTCGAAGACGAGGCTCCTTTCTGCTGACCCTGCTCGCGCTGACCTGTCTGGCCGCGCCCGCGCTCGCCGCGCCGACCATCGTACAGATCAATCCGACCACCGCAGCCCCCGGCGATACGATCTCGATCACCGCCGCCGAAGCCGACCCGCTTATCGCCGCCAACAACAAAGTCAATTTCCTGCAAAATGGCGTCGCGATCACGCAGGTTGCGGCCAAACAGGTCGCCCCTATTCTCGGAACCCATCTCGCCAAGCTGACCGTGACGCTGCCCCTGTCGCTCCCGCCCACCTCACGCGGTCTTACCGTCGTCGGCGCGCTGTCTTTGCAGGTCGGCGCGGGCGCGGCTGGCCCGACGCGCCCTTTTACTTATCATTCTCAGGCCAGCGTTTTTGACGTGTCGCCCGCCGGAACTACCATTGCCAGCGGCGCTTACGCCCTTCTGTGGCAGGGCAAAACCACGACCGTCACGATTTCCGGCGCGTTCACCAACTTCCGCAAGGGGCTGACAACGGCCAGCTTCGGTCCCGGCATTCACGTTGGCGGCGGGGCGGCGGGCGCGTTCGGCCCCGTCACGGTCATCAGCGCGACGCAGGCGACCGCCTCGCTCGCCGCCGACGCCAGCGCGCCCCTCGACGCCCACGACATGACCATCAAAACCGGGCTGGAGCAGGCGGTTTATCCGTCCGGCGTCGTTGTCGTCGCGGCGGGGCAGCCCACCCTGCGCGCTTACGTCAACGCCACAACGGTCGCCTTTGAAAGCACGTCCGGCTCGCCCAAAGTCCTTGTCGGCGTCGAGGCCTACGACTCAAACGGCAATCGCGTCGCGAACCCGGCCTTTACCCTGACCGCCGATCCGCCGGACGGCGCGACTGTGAACGGCGCTTCGCTGACCTTCACCCAGGCCGGGGCGTACAACATCACCGCTTCCGCCACCATCAGCGGCGTGGCCCTGACCGCCACAACGTCGGTTTCCGTTCTCGGCGCCCCGCTTTCGCCCAACGCGGGCAGCGGTTTCGCCAATCAGCACATGAACAGCCTGGCGCGGCAGAGCGCGAGTTTGAATAACCTGCTCGCCGCCGCCGCCGCCAACGATACCGCCTCGGCCAAGTCCTACGCCAACACCCTGAAAACCGAAATCGGCAGCCTGGATTACGCGCGGCTGGCCGGGTCGAAACTGCTTGGCACGAACGCCGATCCCAACACCAACTACAGCATTCACGACGTGACGGTTGGCAGCGGCAACGCTTCGGCTACCACCCATCTCGCCACGCGCGCCGAGCTGACGCCCGCGCAGCGAGCCGACGACGACACCTACGTGACCGCTCTCAACGCCCTCAACGTCGAACTCGACGCCGCGAAAATGCTGTACGCTTCGCTTGATCCCGCCCACCCGACCCAGGCCGACGCCGACAAAATCAACGCCGAGTCGGCCCGGCTGACCGCCCTGCTGGACGCTTATCAGGCGGCCACGCCCAGCGCCCGCGCCATTTACGACAATCTGGCAAGCGTGCAGGCGCTGATGCTGCAAAAACTGCCTTCGGTCTCGCGCGCCAACTCGCAGTACGTCGTTGACTTGATGACGGGCGCGGGCCTGATTTCCGCCACCGACAAAAAGCGCGCGATGCACGACGGCGTGTACCATCCGGGCCGCGACCGCCATGCCGTGCGTCCGGCGCAGTTCGGCCTGATCCTGGGGCCGCTGTTCGGCGCGGTTCCGTTCGGCAACGTAATGTGGAAAATGTACTCGCAGGGCATCGAGCAAATCGAATTGATGCTCTACGTCCTCGCGCTCGCCGACCTCATCCCGACCAACGACATGATCGGCATCACGGGAACCAACGCGGGCCTGGACTTCTGCGATAATGTCGTCAGCATCAACGGCGGCGTCACCAGCATCTTCGGTTTCTCGTTCTCCGCCACTGGCAACAACGAGGTTTTGCTCATCGGCAGCGTGGCCGTCAAACCGCTGTATGACTGCATCAACAACCTGCTCACGCGCCTGACCAAAGGCAAAGGCCCCGGCGACCCCAAAAAAGACCCGAAGGGTTTCAAAGACTGGATCAAGAAGGCCTACAAAGACCTGGGCGACTGCGCCGACGCCATTGACCCCGCCAAAGCGAAGGTGGATCGCCTCGATCCGGGCGACCCGCGCCTGGGCGGCCCCGCCGTCGGCATTGACTGCAACGGTGACTTCACGGACGAAACCTCGGAACTCAGCGTGAACGGTTTCAAATCGCAGAAGACCGGAACCTTCGACATCGTGGGCATCGTCATGGTTCGCAACCTGGATAACGGCCTGCAAAACATCCTCGTCGTAGACCAGTTCTAGTCTCACATTGTCCGTCTGGTTTGCAAACGCAAAACGCGGGCGTCAGGAGCCAGTTTCCCTGGTTTTCCTGACGCCCGTTTTTGCGTCGCTGGCATGAGGGGCTTGCTAACACTCTTGGAACGCGCCCAACGCCCTCCTGAAGCAATTCACCTAACCCCCCGGCCCCCTCCCATTCCCCGGTGGGGAGCGCGTCGGCGATTGGGAGGGGGTCGGGGGGTTAGGTGGCTTCGGCGAAAAGCGCGTCGGGGGATGAGGAAGGGTCGGGGAGGTAGACGACGCTCCTCTTCCCAGCCGTGACGTGGTAAGACCTTCCCTTTCGGGCCGCGTCACGGCGAGTCACGGCGACAGGATAGCGGAATAACAAAACGGAAAGCGAAACTCAGGGACATCTCAGCGGGGCGGGACGCAATCGGGAAACGGCGGGCGAACGGCGGTGGAGCGGAGCGGCGGCGCGGAAAGCGTTGGTCAGGACGGGAGCGGCGGAAGCGGAGACCGGAGACGCGGATGGGGCGGAATATTTCACGTAGTTCGCATAATTGGCAAAAATAAACTGCGGGCGGACGCTGACGCGGGAGGCGGGCGGCGAAGACGGGAACGCGCCGGGCTGCGAGGATGGGGCGATTGAATTGACCGGGCGGGACGGCCTGACATGACTCAGGCGACCGTGCGCGTAGCCAAGCCGATAGCTTGACCACAGCATCGTGAAGAATGCGAAAACGCCCGCCAGTCCGGTGGAAAACCGCATCCAGCGCGTGCGCGCATGAACCCGCTTCCGCTCAAAGGCGGTCGGCGCGGTCGGAACTGGCGGGAGGGCGGCCATAATCGAGTCTACGCTCTGTCCAAATAGCAAGGAAGACGGGAGCGGCGCATTGTCGCGCCACTCCCGTTTAAGCGCGCTGTCGGTGGCGCGAATTGCATTCAGAACCTCGGCGCAGCCAGCGCACTGATCCAGGTGCGCTTCCAGAGCGCGCTCCTGACCGGCGTCGAGGGCGTTATCCTGATAGGCGGACAGGTTCGCCAGCGTCAGCGCGCAGACGTCCCGACCGCCTATCCCCTCGCTACTCCGCGCCCCGGCGTCGCAGCCATTGAAGTTATCAAGGCCGTCGCCGTCCTCTGTCCTGACGCCAACCCGTCCCTTTTGTCTTCCGGCCTCGCCCGTTTCCGGGCAAAGCCCTTCGGCAATCCGGCGCTCTTCGCGTATTCGCAAAAGCGCGTCCACGCGCAGGGCGGCAAGCACGGCGTTGTTTCGGTCGTCCGGGTTCGGGTTGGGGGTGCGGTCATCGGTCAGCATTCTACTACCTCTTTTAACGCTTCCCGCAGACGCGCCCGTCCCCGGTGCAGCCACGACCGCACGCTGTTGACCGGCACGCCCATCAGGTCCGCGATTTCTTCGTAGGAAAGTCCTTCCAGCAGCCGCAGTCCCAGCGCGGCGCGCTGCGACGGCGGCAGAAACTCCAGCTCCTGCGGAATGCGCCCCTGCTCTTCGGCGCGCAGGTATTGCCGCTCTGGGTCGTCTTCGCGCGAAGACGGGAGCGTCTCGGCCAGCAGGTCGAGCGAATACGACCGCGACGCCGCCTTCGCCGA
>JBBRNU010000441.1:0-4455 GCA_038230115.1 Chthonomonadales bacterium
AGTACATAAGCGGCGCGGCGGCTCTCGACGCGCTGGCGGAACTCAACGACTGGACGTGGTACGAGGCGGACGGCGGGCGCGTTCGCATCGTGCGGCGAACACTGCGCGTTCCGCAGACGGCCATCGCGATTCCCCGCCTGATGCAAAACGCTCTGCCCGCCGATTTTCGCAAGTATCTGGATATTCCGCGACCGGGCGAAGACATGGCGAAGTACGCCAATCCGCTGCTGTTGGAAACGCACTACATAATCAGCGTAGACAACAAAATCAATAACACTTCGCTCTACGCCTTTCTGGAACTGAACAATTCCTTCAACCCGAAAGAGTTGGCGACGACCCCGGTCAAATACACCGCGATCAAGCCGGAACAGCAAACCGCGTTGCTGACCAACTTGGTCTACGACGGTTTAAGTTGGGCGCATGAGTTGCTCCAAGGCGATCTCAACCCAAATTACTTGTACCCTGAAGATTTGCAACTGCAATACGAGCCGGGGCCGCAGCATCTCACGGTCAGAATACGAATGCAGCTGAATGGCGAAACCAAAGGGTATCGCATTGCCGCCTCATTGGCGCAGCCATGAACCAGAACTCACTTCACGCTGGAAAGCGCTGGCTCGGCATTCTGCTGCCGGTCTTGTTTGTCGGGCAGGCGGCAGGCTCGGCTTGCGCGCAGCAGCCCGCCGCCAAAGCTGGACGCGCGTCGGGATTTGCCGCCGCGCCCTGGGCCGGACTGCGAAACGGGGCGCGCAACGCCGGGTTCAGCGCGTACAAAAGCAAGTCCGCCGCAAAGTCGTGGACGTTCGAGACGCTTCCCCTCAGCGCGGAAATTTCGGGCATCTACGCGTCTCCCGCCCTGGGCAGCGACGGCACGGTCTATATCGGAAACGGGCGCTTCTACGCGCTGGACGGCGCGACCGGGGAGAAAAAGTGGCAGTTCTTTGCCGACGGGCAGCCGTTTCAGGGAGGCGCTGCGCTCGACGCCGAGGGAACGCTTTACGTCGGCTGCGACGATAACCACCTGTACGCCATCGACTCCAAAACCGGCGCGATGCGCTGGCGGTTCAAAACCGAGGCGCGCGTTCTTTCCACGCCTGCCATCGGCGCGGACAACACGCTGTACTTCGGCTCCCACGACCGCAGGCTGTACGCCGTGAACGCGCGCACCGGCGAACTCAAGTGGAAAGCGCCCGTCGCGCAGGAAATCGAGTCCTCGCCCGCGCTGGGCGCGAACGGTCTGGTGTACTGTCAGGTCTGGGGACGCCTGTATGCCTTCGATAGCGGGACGGGCAAATCGGCCTGGACGTATACGGCGGCGGACGACCTGTATTCCAACGGCTCGCCTGCCATCGGCGCGGACGGAACGGTGTTCGCCTGCTTTGTGCGGAAGGGGCCGACCAAGCATGGGGCGGCGGAAGTCAAGGCGTTTGGCGGCAGGAACGGCAAAGCGAAGTGGACGGTTTTCCTCCCGGCTTATGTCTACGCCTCGCCCGCGCTCGGAGCCGACGGCACGGTTTATGTCGGCTGCGGCGACGGAAAATTGTATGCGCTCGACAGCCGAACCGGGCGAACGCTCTGGACGTTTGCGACCGGCGACTACATTTTGGCGTCGCCTGCGATTGGGGCGGACGGCACGATTTACATCGGCTCTTACGATAAAAAAGTGTACGCGGTGGACGGCAAAACGGGGCGGCAAAAGTGGGCCTTCGAGACGGGCGGGGCGGTTCAAGGCTCGCCGGTCGTCAATGCCAATGGCACGGTCTACGTCGGCGCGCTGGACGGCAACTTCTACGCAATTCACCCGCCTGCGACGGAGTAAAGCCAAAAGTGGGGAAGGAGCGGTAAAAAAGTGGAGCCGCTGAAACCGCGCCGCTTGATTTTTGGCGCGTTCTGTTCCGTGCAGGCTGACTGCATGGGCGGGACGCGCTATTTTTTGGCGTAGGGCGCGCACAGCGGGTCGCCGATCACCATGTCTTTCCAGTAGAGGAATTGCGACGCCATGTAGAAACTATCAATCAAATTCGCGCCGGACGTGTAGCGGTCGAAGAGGATTTCCGGGCGGGCGATGGCGTCGGCGAAGGGTTCCGACACATACCCCTTGCAGCCCGTGACGCCCTGCGCGATCAGGTCGGCGATGAGGGATTGGCCGGGCGCGTTCGGATTGGCGAAGGTGCGCCCGCTGGTCGAAACGACGGTATCGGCAATCGCGCCGGGAACGAAACCGAGCGTGTTGTAAGCCTTGCGGTCGAAATGGTTGTCGTTGCTGCCCCACGAATAGTAGCCGACAAGATTTTTGTATTCGCCGGGAAATTTGTCCGCCGCGCTGAAAACGTGCGGCACACCCTTGCGCGCCAGAATATCGTGAGCGCGGCGCATCGCGTCGTTGACCTCGTGATACCCTTCCTCGGTATGGCCGGGGCCGGTGTGAATCAGGATGGTCGCGCTGGCGAGCGGTCGGCGGGCGGCGAGCGCGGAATCCACCAGCCGCAGACAGTCGGCGCGCGTGTAGCCGATGAGCCGCGAGACCAGATAGAAACCATAGCGGGCATGGGAAAACGGCTCCGCTTTGCCAAAGTACGGGTTTTCCAGACGCTCGCCTTTTTTGGGCAAATCCATCGCGCCCAGCAGACTGTCCACGCTGTATCCGCCTTCCGGCACGCGAATTGGCAGGCCTTTGGTCAGCAGCAAATAGTCAATGCGTCCGTTCTTGCGGCTGAGAAACTGCCGAACCGGGGTCTCGATGCGGGCTTCATAAACGGCGCGCGGAATTTCCTCGTCTGTGGGGCAGGCGATACGGCAAACGTTGGCGGGCGGAACATGACGCCGCCGAATATAATAGTCGCCAATCGCCACGGAATCCGGGCTGTCCGTGTTTTCGACAACGACGATCCGCGCGGATTGAGAGGCAGCGGGCGGGGCGGACTTCGCGCTCGCTTTCGCCGGTTTTCCCGGCGTCTTCCTTATCTGCGCCCATGTCGGAGAACTCGCCCCCGTCAGCAGCGCCAACGCCGCCGCGCCAACCGCGATCAACGCTTGCGTATTCAAAAACAAATTTCTTACGTGGGCCATGCTTTGTTTGTCTTCGGGTCAATCCAGTCGCGCAGCAGGCCGGCGGCGGGCATTCTCCGGCGTCAGAAAGCGCAAAACGAACAAGGACTGTCGCGGCGACACAGGGCGGTTTGACCGGATAGCGCGTGTTGTCCTTGCCAGCCCGGTAACAAACCCTCCCTGCGCCACCCTCCTTACTTTACGACGACTGCAACGCAAAAACGAAATTCCCGTTCTCTCCGCTCCATCCGCGCCGCGCTAGGGCGGGTCAGGCGGATCGGAAGGCCGAGGCAACTTGATCTCAACGACGCCGGGAGCGCGATAATGCGTTTCGGGCGGCGGCTTGAAATTGGGGTCTTGCGGCCCCAGATGAAACACGACAACCCCGCTTGCCCGCTCGCCCCAGGTATGCGTCTGCTGTCCATGAAAGACGGTCGTGATGCCGTAGAGCGCCGCCAGCCGATCCAGCATCGCGGCGAGCGGCAGATTTACGAACGCAAACGACTTGCGTTCCGGGACAATCGCGCCCCTATCGTGATAGTAGGCGGCGAAATCGAAGTTGGCGCGCGGGGCGAGGGCATGGAGCGCGTCCGCCATTGTCGCGTAGCGCATTCGGAGCGAAAAACGCTGCTTGAGGCGCGGGTCGGCGTCGAGCGCAGCCAGGCGGGAAGCGGCGTCGTCCTGGTCGAATTCGGAGTCGGCGGATGTGGGTATGTCCTGATAGTGAACTACCTGGTCGGTGTTTTCCGCAGGGTCATTGAAAACACGAAAGGAAAATTCCGTGCTTAATTCGCTGCCGATGATATCGAGACTGTATTGTGTGAAATCGTTCTCGACCAATTTTTGCACGATGACCCGGCAGTTGTCGTCCAGCGGCGGCGTATAATTGTCGCCCTGCGAGGCGCGGTCACGCCGGTTGGCGGCAAGCATCGCGCTTACTGGACGCTGCACCCCGGCAGGCAATTCCCCGAAGGCCAAACCGTTTGGCTGGAGGGGAATGTCCCGACTAAACAGGCGCGCCAGAAATTGCGCGGGCTGCTTGTCGAGTTCCTTGAGCAGTTCGTGGCCCCCGCGAAAAATCTCCGCCTGCGCCCGCGTGTGCGGACGAAGGGAGTCGTGATCGAGCGCGTGGTTGGGCTGCAAAATCCAGACGCCTTCTTTGCGAACCCAAATCCAACCGGAAACGGCGGCGATGCCATCGAGGACGTGTTTTAGTGGAACGTTCTGGAAGCGAAAAGAAACTTGGCGCGGCCCTTCGTTGTCTTGTTCCACGCGCATTCTGATTTTGGTCAGGCGGCCCAGCGCGCCGACGGCCTCGTCCTGGGTGGTGGCTTCGCGTTTGAGGCTGACGCGCACGTTGAGGCGCGGATCGGTCTCCAGCAGGGCGTTGCGGCGGGCGGCAGTGCGGGC
>JBBRNU010000442.1:0-4450 GCA_038230115.1 Chthonomonadales bacterium
GAAACAGAATGCCGACCATCACGCCCGCGACGGCCCGCAGGTGCGTCACAATCCCCTCGGTTTCGGCGTCGCTTGCGCCCAGCTCCGTCAAGTCCTGCGCCCGAACGCGCGACCAGGCCACCAGCCCGTCCTCGCTGACCTGCATCGCGTCGAGCGCGCGGCCCAGCAGCTTCACGCTGGCAAACGAGCGGTTCTCGAATACGAGGTCGGAAATCATGGCGGGCGACGCGCCCAGTCGCTGCAAGCGCGCCGCCAGCGTGAACGTGCCGGGCGTGACGTTGAGATAGCGAAACGACCCCGTATCCGTAATCACGCCGGTCATCAGGCAGTCGGCCACCGCTGCATTCGCCAATTCGCGCCCGACTGCAGTCGAAAGCGCGCGGATCAGCTGCCAGACCAGTTCCGCCGTCGCCGCCGCGCCGGAATCCAGAATGCGGATGTCGCCGAACGGCCCGTCGGCGACGTGATGGTCAATATCCAAAATGGTCGGAGCCGATTCGATGACAGGCCGCACGCTGCGCCCGACCCGCTCCAGCGCGCCCGCGTCGCACACGATGGCGATGTCGAAATCGCGCCGCTCCGTGCCGGTCACGATCCATTCGGCGCCCGGCATCCAGCGATAAATGTCCGGCACGCCGTCCGCAGAGATCGGCGTGACGTCCTTGCCCATCACCCGCAGGACGTGAGTCAGGGCGAGGACGCAGCCCAGCGTATCGCCGTCCGGGTTGACATGCCCCGCCAGCGCGATCCGCTGCGCGGCGCAAATTGCCGTCGTCGCCTCGCGAAAAGGTTTCTTCATTGTGAATGCGGCCCGGACGCGCCCGCGCTGACCGCCGGGATCGGATAGTTCGGCTCGCTCGCTTCGTCTGCGGCGGCAGTTTCCGCCGCGCCCTCTCCGGCCTCGACCGGGCGGGGTTTCAGGTCGCCCTCGACGGAATGCAGCAATTCGAAGATACGCTGCCCGCGCGCGATGCCCTCGTCGAACTCGAATTTGATTTCCGGCGCGACCCGCAGATGCGCGCGGCGCGTAAATTCGCCGCGCAGCAGACCGACCGCGCTGTTGAGCGCTTTCAAACTCTGCTTGCGCGCTTCCTCGTCTCCCAGCACGCTGACGAAGATTTTGGCATGACGCAGGTCGCGCGAGATTTCCGCTCCCGTCAGCGTCACGAAACCCAGACGCGGGTCACGCAGGTCGCGCTGAATGATCTCGCTTATCTCATGCACCAACTGCTCCTGCACTTTTTCCTGTCGAACGGTCATGGGAATTCTCTTTTCAGTTTTCAGCGGGGCGTCCGCCAGAAAGCGCTCGGCATTAAATTGAAATGGAAATGGAAGCGAAGTCGAGCGGGATCGTTTCGATTCCGCTCCAACGCGCGCCGCCCAATACCTGACGCCTCTTTGCTACAGCATCTCCAGCGCGACTTCGCCGACGTCCACGCGGGGGTTGCCTTCCAGGGTGTCAATAACCTTGTCCAGAACCTTGTTCACGTAGGGGCCGTCGTTGGCGACGCAGGCGACGCCTATTGTAGCGCGCCGCCATGAGGCCAGGTCGTCCACCTCGGCAATCGAAATGTTGAACTTCTGGCGCGTCGTCTCGATCAGCGACTTGATGATCTGCCGCTTGTCCTTCAGCGAACCAGTATCGTGCAAATGCAGGACAATGGTAAGGGTTCCGATGTGCATATTTTTTGTTGTCAGCGAACCGCTCACAGAAACGTTAAGGGAGTGTTGAGCAGCGCTCCTTATTTTTGAAACGGGACAGACCGGACGAACGGGATTGAAACCCCGTTCTGAAACGCAGAGAACAGGGAGAACGGGAATAAATCCCCGTTCTGAAATGCACAGACCACCTGCGTGGCCTGCAATACACAAGGCCGCTCCGCCAGAAAGTTTCAAATTGCGGAGGCGAACGCAACAGGGCGCGTCTTCAGCCCGCATAAGCCTGCGCTGTAACGTATCTAGCCCGCGCAGGCGGGCTACGCATTTCAGAACGGGGATTTATTCCCGTTCTCCCCGTTCTCCGCCCATTTATAACGGCTTCAGACGCGCGGAACCTGCTTCATCTCGAAGCATTCCAGAATGTCGCCCGGCTGTACGTCCGTCCAATCCTGGATCACGATGCCACACTCGAAGCCCTGCGCCACCTCGCGCACATCGTCTTTAAGGCGGCGCAGCGTGTCAATCCGGCCCGTGAACAGGACATCCTTGCCGCGCACGACCCGCGCGTCGGTTCCGCGAACCAATTTGCCTTCCGTAATGAAGCTGCCCGCGATGACGATGCCTTTGGGCGTCTGGAAGCGCTGCCGCACTTCGGCCTTGCCCAGCGGCGACTCCTCGTAAATCGGGGTCAGCAGACCCTTCATCGCCCGCTCGACATCCTCTACCAGGTCGTAGATGATGTTGTAATTGCGAATGTCAATGCCGTCGCGCTCCGCCGCTTTCTGCGCGGCGCTGTCGCTGCGAACGTTGAAGCCGATGACCAGCGAATTGGTCGCTTCGGCCAGCAGCACGTCGGACTCGTTGATGGTTCCCACGCCGCTGTGCTTCACGACCAGCCGCACCTCGGCCTCTTTCTTGTTCTCTTCCAGCTTGGCGAGCTGCCCCAGCACAGCCTCTACGCTGCCCTGCACGTCGCCCTTCACGATCACGTTCATGTCTTTCGTGACGCCCAACTGCGCCTTCTTGAACAGATCGGCCATCGTGACGCGCGTCGTGGTCAGGCGCGTGTCGCGCTGTTTGGTCTGGCGACCTTCGGCGATGGTTCGGGCGTCCCGGTCGTTCTTCACTACCTCGACGGTATCCCCGGCGGCGGGCGCGGCGTTCAGCCCGATGACCTCGACCGGCGTGGCGGGCAGGGCTTTTTGCAGCCGCTCGCCCCGGTCGTTGGTCATGGCGCGCACTTTGCCGTAGGTCGTTCCCGCGACGATGCTGTCGCCCGCGCGCAGCGTGCCGCTTTGCACCAGCACGGTCGCCACCGGCCCCCGTCCCGGCTCGATTTTCGCCTCGACGATAGCGCCCGTCGCCGGGCCGCTCGGATCGGCCTTGTAGTCATGAATTTCCGCAACGAGCGCGATATATTCCAGCAGGTCGTTCAGACCCTCGCCCGTCTTGGCCGAAACCGGAACCGCGATCACGTCGCCGCCATACTCTTCCACGACCAGGTTATGCTCGGTCAACTGCTGCTTGATGCGGTCGGGGCTGGCGTCCGGCTTGTCCATTTTATTGATCGCGACGATGATCGGGACTTCCGCCGCCAGCGCGTGATTGATCGCCTCGACGGTTTGCGGCATGATGCCGTCGTCGGCGGCCACGACGAGAATAACAATATCCGTGACGCTGGCTCCGCGCGCCCGCATCGCGGTAAAGGCGGCGTGACCGGGCGTATCCAGAAACGTAATTTTGCGCTTTTCGATCTGGCCCTGCTCGTTTTTGTGGTCCACCTCGATCTGGTACGCGCCGATGTGCTGCGTGATGCCGCCGAACTCGCCGCCCACGACGTTGGTCTTGCGAATCGCGTCCAGCAGGGTAGTTTTGCCGTGATCTACGTGGCCCATAATCGTGACGACAGGCGGGCGCGTCTGCGCCTGCGCGCCCGGCGATTTGTGCTTGCCATTGGCCCCATTGGTTCCATTCGCGCCGTTCACCGCCGGTTTCGGCTCGACTTTGGCTTTGATGGTGTAGCCATATGCGCCTGCCAGCCGGTCGGCGAGCGCGCGGTTCAGGCGCTGATGCGGCCCCACCAGCTCGTTCAGCTCCATCATCTTTTTGACGGCGAGGTTGGGCTGCACGCCCATCGCTTCGGCAATTTCCTTGAGCGTGGCGTTGGCCGCGACTTCAATGGTTTTGCCGCTCGACTGCGCCAGCAGACCGCGCACCGTGTTGGCGGTTTCGCTGTCAATCAGCGCGGTCGGCCCGGTCGTCTGTACGCCCAGGTCTTGCAGCGTGGTCACCAGTTCCGCGGGCGTCATTTTGAATTCGCGGGCCAAATCTATCAAACGGGTTCCTGCAATGGCTGTCATATAGTTTTCTCTCCTCCACGCTTCATTTTTTTATTTTCGTCGGGCGCTGCGGCGGGCGCGTCCGGCGTGACGGGTTGGGCTGGCGTCAGCGCGGCCCGCGCGCTCAGTTCCACGAACAAAGCTTCGGTCAGCGCGCCCACTTTCAGCGAGCGTTCCAATTTTTTCTGCTTGCGCGCCAGGGCGATGCATTCCGGTCGGGCGCAGACATACGCGCCCCGGCCCGCCAATTTACCTTTCGGGTCGTGGCTGACCGTGCCGTCCGGGTGACGCACAACCCGCATCAGGTCGCGCTTCTCGTCGGTCTCGCGGCAGGCCACGCAGGTGCGTATCGGAACATGGCGAATCTTGGGCATACGCTTTGAAATCAATTGGGAAAGCGGCGCATGGAGGAGGCGGGCGAAACGACAGACGACGCGGCAGCCGCAACCGAA
>JBBRNU010000443.1:0-4444 GCA_038230115.1 Chthonomonadales bacterium
CTGCCACCACGAATCCGCCGCGCCGTTGTAAGCGTCGGAGCCGCCGAAAACGAGCAGGCAGCCGCCGCGCCGCGTCCAGTCGGCAAGCGCGGTCTGGGTTTGGGCGGAAGGCGGTTTTTGGAAATCGTAGGAGAGCAGAAGCGTCTTGAACTGCCGCAGATAGCCCGGCTCTGCGGCGCGGTCGAGCGAAACCGGCTGAACCGGGACGCCGCGCTGCAAGAGCGGCAGAGCCAGCCCGAAAAAACCGTCCAGGTCGCTGGCGTTCGGGGCTTCGCGCTGCCATTGCATCGAGTCGGAAACGAACACGCCGATGTCGGCGTCGGCTCCGCGTCGTTCGGGCTGCGAATGCATTTCCTGCAGCGCGGCGTTGACGGTGTTGATTTCGGTTTCATACCCGGCGGGAACTTTGCCGTACACGCGCTCCGGCCAGGGCAGAACCTCGTAAGCGTCCACGCCGGTCAGCAGCAGCGCGGCAATCAGGGTCTGCTCGTAATGGTCGCGGGCGTCGTCTATGGATTGCGGAGTTGGACTGGCGTTATCTTCGACCGGGGCGAGCAGAAACCAGAGCCGCTTGCCGGTTCCGCGCAGCAGGTGGTAGAACGAGGCGTATTCGAGATAGGCCGAGGCGAACGTCCGGTCGCGGCGCACCCCGGCGTAGCGCGCGGGAAAGCGGGCGGTCGCCGACCAGACCTGCCCGATCACTTCCTGCACGTCAGGCAGGCTCGTGATGCGATACTGCGGACTGACCAAGCCCCACTGCGCGTAAGAAATCGGGCTGTGCAGAGCGACCAGACGCCGCGCGTTGGGATTGCGCCGCGCCGCGTCCTGCAAAACCGACGCGACATGGCTGGTCTGCAGCGTCGCCATCAGGCGGGACGCGCGCCACCTGGCGGACAGACTGCTGGCCGGGTCTTGCCAGGCGGTCAGGTACGTTTGCTGCCACGCGGCTTTGAAAGACGACTCGTAGCCCGCTTTGGCCCAGTATTCCGGCTCTTCCAGGCAGACGCCCTCGCTGCCCGCGTCCAGCGCGGCCTGAAAAAACGCCGTCTCGACCGCAATTCGGCCCGGCGTGGGCGCGAAGTAAGCGCTGTCGCCGAGGGAAATTTCCTGGCCGTCTTTATCGCGCTGCACGTCTTCGGGATGCTTGTCGGCGTAATCCTGGCTGTCACGCGCCCCGTTCATCGCCCAGACCGTATAGCCGCGCGCTTTCCATCCGGCGATCACGTCGGGCGCATTGGCATATGCGAACACGGCATCGGTCTGCAAGTCAATGGCGGCATCGGGCGCGAGCGGGGTTTGCGTCAGGGTATAGGGGCGGGCCGGGGCGGGAATGACGACCGGACGCGCGGATGCGGGCAGGCCCGCCGTTAATTGCGCCGCAACGCCATCGGGCAGGCCCGCCACTTTCGTTTCCGATTCCTGCTGCGTGAAGCGAACCAGGCGTATGGAAAAAGCGGTCGGTTTCGCGCTGATCTGCACGGGCATTCGCCCGCCAAGCGGCCACGAGGCGGGAACCGTCCACTGCAGCGACAGCGCGCCGTCGGGATCGCGAGACAATCGTGTCGTAAGCGGCTTCTGATTGGGGCCGAAAACCGTGAAATTGGGCAGGGCGTTGGCGTCATCCCCACCGAGCGTGACGCCCAGACGACACCGCGCGCCGGGCGCGACCGGCAGCCCGTAAATCCAGAACTGCCCCGGCTCGGCTCGCCGGACGCCCTGCGCGACGGTCGCCCCGACAATTTTCTGGAGATAGGGAAGTTCGTCAGCGGTTCCCGGCGTCAGCGTGATCGCATACAGGGCGGGATTATTTTTGACGTCGGCCCTCGCCGCGCCCGCCAGCAAACCCAGCGCGATCAGGCTGCCGGTTCCCATGACGCTGCGAGACACGGGTAAAAATAGACAGGGGCGACATCGAAATCGAAGACGTTGAAGAGAAGGCCGTTTCATAGCCCCTATTATAGACGGTTTCATTTCTTCAGAGCAAGCGAGCCGGGACAAAGAGAAGGACAAGCAAACGCCTGCCCCGCGCGTGCGAGACAGGCGTTTCGGACTTTTTCAATAGTTTCCGTGACGCGGCCAGGCCGATGTTTTGACCTTTTGCAATCTCCGGTTCAGATTCTCTCAAGACCGGCGGCCCGCGCCGGTAGAAGGAAGGCGGCCCGCGCCGATAGAAGGCAGGCGGAAGACTGACCTCAGGCGGATTTGCGAGCGCGGCGGCGCAGGCACAGACTGGCGCTCAGACCCGCGCCCGCCAGGAGCGATGTCAGGCCCGGCTCCGGCACGGCGGCGGTCAGGACGCGCACTTCGTCCACGTTGCCACTCGTCTGGAAATGCAGCGTTACGGTACGGCGGTCGGCGGAAAGCGCAGCGGAATCATCTCTGCCGGTGGCGCCGAGTTCCAGACCCCGCCGATTATCCCCGAATGGATACGATACGCCGGCCAAGCCGAGCGTCGCGTCCGAGTCACTGAGAGTCCGGCTGATCAAGATGACGCCCAGTACGTCGGCGTCGAAGGTCACGGTTCCATCATAAGTTGCGCGCGGCGAAACCGGGTCGGAATGCAGCATCAGCGAGTTGACGCGCGTTCCGGCGGCGAGGTCGGGCTGGACGGCTGGCAGCGACCCCAGCGTGTCGTACAGGCCCGGATTGACGACATCTACGGCGAGCGGGGCGGCCAAAACCAGGTTCTGCTGTTCGCGAAACGCGCGAATCAGGGTGTCGCTCTGAAAAGCGCCGATGTGCAGGTCTGCGGGCGGCGAAACGACCGTGACGGCCCCGCCGGTTGTAATCACGGATTGGGCGCGGGCCGGGCCGACGAGCGCGCCGAGCGCGAGCAGAGCCAGCGGCAGGGACAAAGCAGGGTAGGGACGGGGCATGATTTGAGTTTCCTTCTCGTGAGATGACTTCGTAAGACGACCTGGCAGGACAGCTTCGCGCGACAGGGCCGAAAAGGTTGGCGCGGACAGCGGGGCGACATTTGCAATTGACGGTTTGACTGCCGACAAGTTCAGCCGATTTGTCCGCGTCGCCGCCTTTTTTCGGCCCAAGCGGACAAAACAGCAAAAATGCAGATTGGCCGCCCGAAAAAAGACCGGACTGCACAGAAGCAGTCCGGTCGGCGTCGTATCAGGCCGGGTTGTGGCAAGTTTTGTCTGAGCGAAATTTTGAAGCGTTCACGCCGTGAGCATGATTTTGAGGGTGGGACCGGGGTCGGTCGTGAGCTTGTCGAACGCGGCCTGTCCCTGTTCCAGCGGAAGCGTTTCCGTCCATTGCGACAGGTCTATGTCGCCGTTTTCGATCAAGGCCTTCGCCTGCGCGAAGTCCGCCGCCGAATAGGTGAACGACCCTTGCAGACGCAATTCGTTGCGAACGATGGCGGCGAAGTCCAGCGAACTGTTTACTTCGTGCAGGCCGAGCAGCATGATTTCGCCGCCCTTGCGCGCCGCGCCCACGCAGGCCGCGCGCGTCGCCTGCGTGCCGTGCGCCTCAATGACGATGTCCGCGCCCAGGCCGTCGAAAGCGGCGCGAATGGCGGCGGAGGGTTCCGTTTCTTTGGCGTTGATGAGATATTTCGCGCCCAGACTCCGCGCCACTTCCAGACGCTGCGGGTTCACGTCCACGATGGCGATTTCGCGGTAACCGAGCAGGCGGGCGAGCGACAGCATCAGGCTGCCCAGGGTTCCCGCGCCGAACAGGGCCAGCGTTCCGAAATTATGCCGCCGGATCAGGCCGAACAAATGGATTGCGTTGGCGAGCGGCTCGATAAGAACGGCGCGGGCATCGGGAAGCGAGTCGGGCAGGGCGAAAACATTTCGGGCCGGAACCGCGACATACTCGGCGAATCCGCCTGCCACGTTGTCCAGGCCGAGCAGCCGCCAGGCCGCGCAGATGTTGGTCTGCCCGGCCCGGCAGGCGGCGCATTCCTGACACGGCATGAGCGGATTGACGACAACGCGCCGCCCCTCGGCGAACGGCCACGCCGCTCCCGACGACGGAGAATTTTGCGGCATTTTGGCGACGGTTCCGATGACCTCATGCCCCAGCACAAGGCCCGGCTTGCGGCGCGGGCTATGCCCTAGAAACCCCGACATATCCGACCCGCAGATGCCGGTTCCGCGCACGCGCAGCAGAACCTCATCGGGGCCGGGGGCGGGAATTTCCCGCTCCATCATCGTAACGCGCTGCACGTCACTGTAAACCAATGCTCTCATGGGCTAACTTTCTGCCAAAGGTTGAAGCCCCCGGCAACAAAAAGCGCGTTTGCCGGAGGTTGAAAACCCCCGGCAGGAAAAAGCAGGCGTCCTGCGGACGCGCAAACCGTTCACGCCATGAACGCGCGCCGATGCAGCAGGCCGCGAGAAGGGCGCAAGCATTCGAGCGACACAGCGCCGCGTCCGCAGGACGCTTGCACTTTGTTGCCGGGGGTTTTAACCTCCGGCCACGC
>JBBRNU010000444.1:0-4434 GCA_038230115.1 Chthonomonadales bacterium
GGCGATCGGAGATATAAAAGACCCGTCAGGAGACGCCTGGTCTTTTATAGGCCCGGCACAGGCTCGCTGACAAAAGCGGCCTTTCAACACCCCCGCTCGCGCGGCGCAGAGACAGAAATTTCCCGCGTGTCTTGACAAAACATACCGGGGTATGGCATACTCCATGTCGTTGCGTTAAATATTTTTACCGCGCTCACCGCAGACAGTTGGCGTCCGCGCCGCAAGGCCGGACTGAAATTCCGATGGGAAGCCAGCCGAGGTCGAGACGAATTTCCTTCTGCGCTTTTTAGCGTTTACTCGCTTCTTAGCGTTGTGGACGCCTCGGAAGGTCGCCTTCTGAGCCAGCCGCCGGGATTCGCATCGTCTGCACCTCTGGGTGAGACCGCGCGAAGGCCCGGTTTTTTGCTGCCTGCCCGCCAAACGCGAGCGCGCCGCACGAACCGATCCGAACCAGAGGAACCCGCTATGCCCAACGCCGAAAAAACACTCGTGGTCGCCGAACTGCGCGATATCCTATCGCAAAGCAAGGGCGCGATCCTCACCGACTATCGCGGCCTGACCGTCGCGGAGGTCTCGAACCTGCGGCGCAAACTGCGCGACGTGGACGCCGAATACCATATCGTCAAAAACACGCTGTTCAAACTTGCGCTGGGCGATACGTCCACGCCCGAAGTGGAAAAACTGCTGACCGGCCCGACCGCCATCGCCTTTGCGCGTCAGGACGTGGTAGCCCCGACCAAAGCCGTGCTGGACTTCCTGCGCGACCTGAAAAAGCCCGAAATCAAAGTCAAGGGCGGCTTCATTGACGGCAAAGTGTACTCGGTTGATCAGGTGACAGCGCTTTCCAAACTGCCGCCGCGCGAGCAGCTGATCGCGACCGTCGTCGGCACGATTCAGGGGCCGTTGAGCGAGTTTGTCGGCACGCTCGACAACATCATCGGCGAGTTCGTCCGTACCATCCAGGCGATTGCCGACAAGCAGGGCGGCGCGGGCGCGACAGATGCCGCGCCGGAAGCCGCCGCAGCCTGATCCTTTCATTCTCACGCGCGGAACGCGGATCGCGCCGCCGTCACGCCTTTACCGCCTTGCTTTCGGCTTCGCTGCCGGAACAATACTGCAAACTTTAACTCAGGAGAAAACCCCATGCCCCCGTTGAGCAAAGACGAGATTGTAGACGCTATCAAGTCCATGTCCGTGCTGGAACTTTCGGAACTGTCCAAGACGCTTCAGGATGTCTTTGGCGTTTCCGCCGCCGCGCCGATGATGGCGATGCCCGGCATGATGGCGGGCGGCGCGGCGGGCGGCGGCGACGCCGCTCCGGTCGAAGAGGCGCCCACGAGCTTCGACGTGATCCTGTCCGCCGTTGGCGACAAGAAAATTAACGTCATCAAGGTCGTCCGCGAAGTGACCGCGCTGGGCCTGAAGGAAGCCAAAGACCTGGTGGAAGCGGCTCCCTCCCCGATCAAGACCGGCCTGAACATGGACGACGCCAAAGCGATGCAGGCGAAGTTCGAGGCCGAAGGCGCGAAAATTGACATCAAGCCCGCCGCCTGATCCCGCCATTCCAACCGCCAAAAAGGGAGCGAACCGATTGTCGGTCGCTCCCTTTTTATGATTCCACAGCCCTTGAATTGGCATAAATGTCTGCGCTGAAACGCATAGCCGGACGAACGGGAATAAATCCCCGTTCTGAAATGCACAGACCACCTGCGTGGCCTGCAATGCCGCGCCGCCAGGAAGTTTCAGAATGCGGAGGCGAACGCAGCAGGGCGCGTCTTTAGCCCGCGTAAGCCTGCGCGCTGCAACGTATCTAGCCCGCGCAGGCGGGCTACGCATTTCAGAACGGGGATTTATTCCCGTTCGCCCCGCGTGTCCAACTTGGGAGCCAGAACAGGCATTCACTCCCGCGAGCCGATTTGCGTAATTGCTTTACCCGCTTAAAACTTGAGCGCGCCGTCGTAATTGCGGATCAGGCCGATGACCTTGCCGATGATCTGGCTGTCTTCGCGCCGCACTTCGATGGGGTCGTAGTTCGGGTTGGCGGGCATCAGGCGGATGCCGTCGCTGGTAAATTGGATGTGCTTGACCGTCGCCTCGTCGCCGAGCAGGACGGCCACCAGATCGCCGTTGTCGGCGTTGGGCTGCGGCTTGATGACCACCAGGTCGTGCGGCATGATATGCGCGCCGATCATCGAGTCGCCGCGCACCTGGAGGGCGAACGCGCCGTTGACATGATGCACCATTTCCTGGGGAACCGGAACCTGCCCCTCGATGTTCTGCGTAGCCGTGATCGGGATACCGGCGGCGATAGTTCCCACGAGCGGCACGAACGCGACGGTGCGCTGCGGCGACGTGGCCCCGGTTTTGCCGATGACGGTGATTGAGCGCGACGTACTGGCCCGCTTGATGTAGCCTTTCCGCTCCAGAGCGTCGAGATGGACGGTGACGCCGCGCAGACTGGAAATGCTGAACGAGTTGCCGATTTCGCGGATGCTGGGCGGGTAGCCCTTGTCGCTGACGTATTCCACAATAAACGACAGGATGCGCTCCTGCTTGTCCGTTAATCCTCTGGTCATAGGTTAAATTTCTCCCCGGCGCAAGTCTTGCTCATTGTTTGCACTCACTATCGTCTACTGTAACACGGAAATGAGTCCGCTGTCAATAGTCCAGGCGCATATTTCCGTGTAAATCTGTCAACGCGGCATAAAAAAGACGTATATTTGTCTAACCGACAGAGATGCGCCAACAAAACGCGCGTCCTGAGAGGAAATTTCAGTCGCTTCAAAGCCCGACGCGGCGCTCGCGAAAATCTGAGAGGGCCGCTGCATAGGCCGCGAACGCCAAAACGCCCGGCTCTCGTTTTCGGGAGAACCGGGCGTTTCGCTATTGGGGCTGAAAACCGACGTTTCCAGGCGACCACACTTAAGGACGGGGCGAACGAAAGGCTAACCCTCGGTCGGATTGATTTCCTTCGCGTGCGGGTCTTCCGGTTCTACAGGCATTGGCGGGAGAATCGGGAAGCCATAGTTCGGAAGTTCGGCCCAATCCAAATCCTTCGCAATCAGCGAAGTTCTCAGCAGAACCGGGGCCAGCGTGAACGCATTGATTACCGCCTCGACGGTGCTGCCGCCGTAGACTACGTAGATGCCATCGTCCTGAAAGCCAGCGAGCTGGATAGGGCAGTAGTAAACCGGGTCGGGCGAATCGCCGGGTTCAGGAGCCATCAGGGTAGGCGTGCCGAAGCGTATCTCAACTTCGTTTTGTACGCCGTCAACGCGCGTACGCGTCATTGGTTGAGAGAGAATAACGTCCGTCATCGGGAGAGGCATGGTAGAGTTCCTTTTCGGGCCGCTGCCAGAGGCAGTTCAGACCGTTGCAAAAATCAGGCGCTATCGAAGCTCTTTCTCCACTCAAACAAAATGACAGACTCCGGAAAGTTTTCCAGAGCCTGCCTTGCGTGGCGAACGCTTCTTTCGTCATGAACAGAGTGAGATGGTATTCGAGGGTGACTAGCCTTCGGTTCCGCTGACCTCGGTTGCGTGCGGGTCTTCCGGGTCAGGCGGCGGAAGAATGAGGATGGGGAAACCGTAATTTGGAGCTTGCGCGAAGTCCAAATCTTTTGCGATCAGGGAGGTTCCCAGCAGAACGGGGGCTATCGTGAACGCTGCGATCACCGCGTCAACATCCTCCACGCCGACGCCAGCATAGATTTTATCGTCTTGAAAGCCGACCAGTTGAATGGGGCAGTAATGATCCCCGTCCGACCCATTACCTGCGGGCGTTCGCACGGCGGGCTTTCCGAAGCGAATTTCCACCTGGGTTTGTACCCCGTCAATGCGAGTGCGAGTCATGGTGCGAGTCATAATGACGTCCGTCATTTGGTAAGGCATCTCTTACTTCCTCTCAGGCCTCTGCCATAGGCAGTCCAGGCCAACGAAAATCGAGTGCGGTTATCAGTGCCAGACTAGGCCGCTATCAGCACTACCGCGCCGCCAGCGCCTATGACAACGATGAAGAGAATGCCGCCGATCAGGACGAGGGCGCCGAGTGCTTGAAGCGGGTGAGCCAAAAGCCAGTCGGCGCACGCTCTGGCTAGATCAGCCAGATCGTTTGCCCGGCAATCCGCGAGACAAGCCGCATATTTCGCCCAGCAGCGCGGACTCATGATGGCTTTCTTTTTCCAGGGGGGTTGACGGCTGCGTGATACTTTGTCCATGCAGGCGTTGAAGTCGTCATCACAATACTTGGTCGCAAGTTTTGCCACCGCCTCCGCTTTGCGTCTGCGCGGATTGTTCGCCGCCCGTGAGCAATGCCGCGCCGACTGCCAAACTTGCGCCTGCGACCGCTGCGCCGCGTAGGAATTCGCGGCGGGTCGTGTCTGTGCGAGGGGCTTTGCCGCACCCGCAGTCCGGTTCTTCTGCCATATGGTTCGTA
>JBBRNU010000445.1:0-4426 GCA_038230115.1 Chthonomonadales bacterium
GGTTTTTATACGTGACCTCGCCCAACCGTAATATAGCGAACGCTTGCCAGCAGAGCGGCACTGCCGTCCGCGAGGACGCCCGGCGAAGCGCGCAGCCTCCCTGCCGGGGCTTTTATAGCCCCGGCAATGCTGACAGGCTTTTATAGCCACACATTTTGCATAACGCCGCGCGCTTTCCGCCTCACTTTTCCAGGGTGATGGCGGCGATTTTCAATTCCGGGGCGAGCGGCAGCTGCAGGGCGACCAGTTTGCGCGGCTCGCGAATCGTGATGACATAATGGTACAGGGCGACCGCGCCCGCCTGCGCGCCGGTTTTCTCGTGGTGGTAGCGGGCCAGGAGCGCGACCTCTTCGCCGTGCGTCGGGGGGCGATCCCAGCGGCTGACCGAGAAGGCGTACAGGTCTTGCGACTCGCTGGTCGGCTCCTGGAAAATCAATTTCAGTTCGGTGGAAATGTCGCGGCCCGTGCTTGCGGCCACGATATGCAGGCGGCGGCACTGCCCGGACGATTTGCCCAAATCCACGCGCTGGCCCTGGCAGGCGATGAAATTTTTGTCTTTCGGGTCTTTCGGCCCCCACTTGAAACTGATGCGGCGCGGCGATTCCGGGCCGAGCCGGTCGTTGGGCAGCCAGAGTGCGCTGGGCGTGACCGGCGCGTTGGCGAAGGGCGGCGTCAGGACGCCGGGAAACGTCCGGCCCTGGTTGTCCAGGTCGCCGTCAGCGGGATCGTCGGAATCGCTCACGCCGTCAATGTTGTAGGCTTTGGCGAGATCGGCGAAAATCAGCCTTCCGCCAATCGTTTGCACGGCCCGCGCGCTCAGGTCGTAGGGGCGGGCGCTGGCCATCGTGGAACTCCAGGTATCGCCGACTTTCACGTCCCAGACCAGCGTATAATTCCCGTCGAAGGGCGGGGCCGTCACCCAAGCCAGAATATTTTCGGCGCGCTGACCCGGCGCAACGTCCTGCGGCAGGGGCGTCGTCTCGTCCTCCCACAAAAATTCGCTGCCGTCCTGATAATACCAGTGGTAGCCGACGCGCACCTGGTCTTTTTTCCATGTCTGCGGCCCCACGTTTTGCAGGCTCAAGCGGACGGGCTGACGGCGCTCGACCGGCAGATTGGGCGGCGTGCCGTCGGAAGTGAAGCGCGCCCCGAAATCGAAGTCCACGACCGCGACCGGCTGCGCGGGCAGGCGAACGCCCGCCAGGGCGAACCCGGACGGAACCGGGTCGCCGACCGAAGCGGGCTGCACCAGAGCCGTGCGCGGGCCGTCTGCGGCTACTTCCCACGCCAGCCCATACGTCCACAAATCTTCCTGCGTCCAGACGGGCAGCGGCTGACCGTCCGCGTCCATGACGGGCAGGGCGACTTTGACCGTTGTTTCCTGTCCGGGCGGCACGTCCTCGGTCAATTCCGCCGTCGCGTCGGGAATGACGACCGGGTTTTCGCGCGCGGCCAGACTATCCGACCCGGCCAGGGCGTTCAGGCGCGCAAGGCGCAGGGTAAGGCGCGCGTGGTCGGTCTTGCGCCAGGGCATGGCCCCGTCGTTTCGCAGCGTGGCCCCGACGGTATAAACGCTGCCGTTTTCCAGGGTCAGCGGCAGGTCGGTTCGCACGAGCGTCGCGCCCCATTCCGGCAGAGAGCCGCCCGCCTGCGTCCGAACGCTGACCGGGACGCGCAGGCTGTTAGCGGATGGGGCAGGCCAGGCAGTCGCTGCGCCTTTTTTGTCGCCGGGCAGCGCGGCGATTTCCAGCGTGTACGCGCCTTCGGGCAGGGCGGCGAGACCGTTGGCGGCGCGGACGGGCAGGCTCACGCTCGCGTTTTCGCCGGACAGCGCGGGCGCGGCGAGCGGAACGGTGTCGCCGGTCGCGACCACCGTTTCTTCGCCCATCCGACGCCACCGATAGCCGAACGCGACCGACGTCTGCTCGCCCTGCGGCGTGGGCGACCAGCCCGCCAGGCCCGCGTTCTGGACGCGCAGGTTGACGCGATAGGTCTGGCCGGACAGCATGGCGGCGGGCGCGTCATGCCAGACGAATTTGGCGTTCAGGCGCGCAGTTCCGGCGAACACGTGCGAGTACACTTTCGTCAGGTCGGCCAGACTGTAGCCGCCTTCCATCGTGGGCGCTATTGCGGTTCCCGCCGTGTAGTCGTTCCACGAGTCGAGCAGTATCCAGCTCGGACGCCGCGCAATCGCCCGCATCCAATCGTCTCGGTAAGCGTCTTCGGCGCGCGGCGCGGCATGAGGCTTGTCGGTTGCGTTGGCGGCCCCGGAGGACGTTTCGGGCGGCGCGGCGGGCTGCCGCAGACGGATCGCCGCGACCTTGAGCCAGCCATCCGCGCCCGCGTCCCCATCCGGTTTCGCGGCTCCGTTTTGGGCGGCAGGTTCGCGCATCGTTTCCAGATAGCCGTCCAATTTCGCCTTCGCCCGGAAGTTCTCGGCCCCGACGATAATGAGATCGGCTCCGTCGAAATCGCCGGCGAAACGCTGGCGCGCATACGTGGCGAAACTGCCGTCGAAATCCTTGAACCCGCTGGCGTCGGACAGCACGACCGGATAGGCCGCGCGCTGGCCTTCGGTCGCCACGACGCAGCGGAAGGCAGCGGGAACGCTCTGGTAAAAATCGCGGATCAGGCCGTACAGGGCCGCTTGCGCGGCGGGTTCGCGCAGGTCGGGCTGGTCGCCGACGATTTGCGCGAGGGCGCTGGCGTCGAGATACAGCCCGACCTGCGGATAATCCTGCCCGGCCTGCTGCAAGGCGCGCAGGGTGGTCGTCAGCACGGTCAGGCCTTTGGCGGCGTAAAGCTGACGGTCGCGGCTGGCCCCCCGATAATAGGGCAGAATCACGTCAATGCCCGCCCGCCGCAGGTCGCGCAACTGCCCCCGATGCCAGTCGGCCCGGTCGTAGCTGAACCAGGGGCCGACGCCTTCGAGCGGATGCTGCGCGAGTTCCGTGCTGCCGTCGCCGCGCGTGACGTGGGCCGTAGGCGCGGCCTTGCGCGGGTCGGCCTGATACCAGTACTCGTAGCGCGCCATCACAAGCGGCGTCACGTTTTGCGCGGCGCGGGGCGCAGGAGAAGCGGACGGGGCGGCGGGCGCGGCGAGCGGCAGGGCGGGACGCGGCGGGCGAGGCGTGAAGTCGGGGCGGACGCGGGCCGCGCGCGTGTTGGCAAGCGAGACGCTGCCGCTGTTCGACAGGGTTTCGCCGAAATCGAAGCGCGAAAGCGTGTTCCATTCACCCGACGCCAGGTCGCCGTCAATTACGGGCTTGCTGGCGAAAACGCGCGGGCTGACGAGCGCGCCGTTTTTCGCGGCGTTGGGCGCGTTGCTGAGGACAATCTGGCCCCACAGCGACGGGTTGTCGAGGTCGGGCGTGGCGCGCACGAGCGTAGACAGACTTTGCAGGGCGGGGCTGCCGGGAACGACGCTTTGCGCGGCAATGTTGAAGCCCAGGCGCGTCCCGGCTTCGGGCCTGCCGCCCAGGTCAGACCAGGGAATCGCAATTTCCAGCGTGTAGCCCGGCGAGTTCAAGCCGCCCAGCCGCGCGCCGCCTTTGGGCGTGACCGAATATTTCAGGATGCTGCCGAGCAGAGCCGCGCGCTTGGTCTGCTGCGCGGCGGGGTCAGGTTCGTTTTTGGCGATGTCGGCCAGCCGCGTCCCGATCTCATCGTAGCTGCCAAAAAGGGGGGTCGCGTTCGCGCCGGAATATAATTGTATGCCGCCCACCGCGCTGGCGGCGATGGTTACGGTTTTGGCGGTGCGGCGCACGCTCTTGCTGTCGTTATCGGTTTGAATCGAAAGAATGGCGGCGTCGTCTTCGAGCGGATGCGAGTAGGGCGCGCGGTTTTTGCCGTTGAGCGCGGGCTTATTGATTTGCAGGGCGATGTAAAAGTAGTCGTCGTCCCACGCGGTGAACCCGGTGACGTGGTTGCCCGCGTCCGGGGCAGGCGCAGTAACAGGGGCGGATTTGGCGTCCGGGGCGGCGGGCGGGGCCGTTTGTCCCAGGGCGGCGGGAACGCGCAGCGTCAGGGCCGCGACTAACAGCAGGGCGAGCTTGCCCATGAATCTCTCCTTTAGAAAACAACCTAACCTTCTAGCCTTCAACGCAAGGCGCGTCGAACGGGGTTAAAACCTACAAGCGTCGAAAGTTCGCGGACCGTGACGGGCGGCGACGAAATGAATTTCTTCGCGAGCCGCGATGGAATAAATTCTACAACTGTTGAAAGGACGACCGTTCGCTTGCCTTCTCGACCTTTACAATGCGCTTTGTACGCCCGCTTAAACGGCTTGCCAGTTCGGTTAGCGGATGCTGGCAGACAACAGTTCAATCTCCAAGGTCGTAACCGGGCAAACGGCCTTTCAACAGTTGTAGAATAAATTCCTTCGCTCGGTAGCCTGCGGCTGTGTGTCCTGCGGACACGATGCCAA
>JBBRNU010000446.1:0-4414 GCA_038230115.1 Chthonomonadales bacterium
CCGTTTGCTTCGCGCCTGTCGCCCAAGCGCAAGATGCGTGTTCGAAAGTGACAGCGACTGGCAAAAACCCGGCTCCGCCCGCAGCGGTTTTGCTGAACCAGGGATATGACATCACAGTGGTGGAAGAGTCCACCCCTCCGCTAACGCCAGTGCTGGTCAACCTCTACTCCTGCTCTGGCACGGAAACACAGCCAAACCCGCCCTGGATATTTAAAGGAACCGCAAATGGCGGCTCACATACCTGGCACTGCTGCAACCAGGCTTATGGTTCCTATTGGTGGCAAGGCGGCGGCTATGATAGCTATCAGCCTGCCGCGGATAGAATAGAATTTCGCTCTGACCCTCTAAAATGCGGCCCCTACACCACCGTTGGCACAAACCCCATCGGTGGCGGTGGCGGTCCTTTCAACGGCTAGCTAACCCTGTTGCGCGACACGCTCTCAAAATGTATTGCCTGATTGTGGCGAAACGAAAGAGGCTTTCCAATGCGGAGTTGGCTCAATGTTAGTCTACTAATTGCGGGTTTCCTGCTGAACGCTCAGGTTAGCCACGCCCAAATGTCGCGGAGTCGTAACCCGCCACAAGACCCTAATTGGATTTTTGAGGCGGATATTGATTCAGTGCAGGAGAACCGTATTGAGCCTTCCCATCATCTGCTCTATGACCGGGGAAAGATGCGAGAGGATTACTTTTCTCCACAACCACGCCACGAATTGACGGGCTTTTCAAGGCTTTATGATGGTAAGTCTAATGTCGTATGGGATTACTTTGCTAACGAGCGAAGAGCCATGCCTACATTGGGTTCCTGCTTCAGCGCCCTGTCCGCTGCTGCGCGACGTTACGGGGAAGCGGAAGCGAGACAGCGTTACAAAGTGCCTGCTGGCTACGAGTCGGGACATTTGACCGAAGATCATCAGAGCAGAAACTTAGATTTTGGACTGTTTCGTGTGGCTAGCGAGACTTCAAAGCAGACCCGCTTGGTTGGTGTGGAGCCAGTCGCTGGCTTTGCCTGCCAGTTGTACGAGCGGCGCAACGAACCGACACAGGCCGGACAGCCGACAGCCACCTGGCGCTATTGGGTGGAACCGAAATCGCGTCTTGCCCTTCGTTTCGAGATTCTCAGCGAATTTCCGCCGAGTTCGCGTATGCCACCGCGACGCAATGGCTACATAGCGCGGCGGGTCCGCTTTCTCAAAAGCCTGCCCGATCACCGGTTCCAACTGCCCGCTGGCACGACGGCGATCCTCCCGGCGACGCTCAAAGACATGGCGCTGCCGTCCGGCGTGAAGCGCGGCTCGGCTCCGGGCGATGTCGGTCTCATCGGCGTAGACTTGCACCATCCGTTTCCAAACCAGTAAGCCTGCCGCAAAGTTTTGAAGGCTTTGTCCATGCGCTGTTTTCGGAAGGAATTACGCCATGCAAACGAATCGCGCGCTTGCCGCCCGCCGGGTCGCGCCGCTCCTGTGCGCGCTTGTCGCCGGGTTGTGCGCCGCCCCTGTTCGCGCCCAGGCGCCTGTCGCCAGACCCGAAGCCGCCGCGCCTCCTGCGTCCCCGCCGTCTGCCGTCCTCGCCCCTGTCTCTGATGGCGCGGCGGCTGACCTGAGCCGGGATGCGCGCCTGAACGCGCCGGTCGCCGTGCAAGCGAAAGGGCAATCTTTACAGGATGTGATGCAGACCGTCGCCAAAACTTCCGGCGTGAGTTTGCGCGTGGACGAGACGATAGCGCAGCGATCCATCCACGTTTTTGCCGCCCGCCTGCCCCTGCGAAACCTGATGCGGGCCATCGCCGACGTGATGCAGTTGTCGTGGCGCGTCGTCGAGGCAAAAAGCGAGAGCGGCGGCGGAGCGGCGGCTTACGAACTCTACCAGACCCCGCAGCAGAAAAATTTGGAAGTTGAGCGCATGGCCGCTTCCGAACGCGCCGAAGCGCGAGCGCAGACCGCCAAGCGCGAAGCGCTGCTGGCCGCGATGCGCGAGGCTGCCGCCGCCCGCCGCGCCGACAAGCCGTCGGTATCCGACCTGCTGGCGGGCTGGAGCGCGCAGCAGGCGGAGCGGGCGGCGGATTTGGCCGCAGAGCCGACCGGCCCGATCTCGTCCAGCGACCAGTCGCACTTTCACAGCCACCTGATTTACACGACGCCGTTTGCCAGCCTGCCGCCCGACGTGCAGGCCAGCGTCGGGGCCATGATTGGCAGGCCGGAGTTTTCCCCTGCCACACCCGGCGCTCCACATTTCGCGCCCGCGCTCGAAAATGCGGGCGATCTTGCCAACAGCCAGGTCGGAATTATCGCGGCGGACGGGGGCGTGCGGCTGGGCGTGGTCGGGCCGGACGGGAAAGACGTCTGGGTCTCGCCTACCGATGTCATTCAGCGCGCCACGCTGCCGGATATTGACACTGGCGACGACGCGGACGCCGAACTTGCCGCGATGCTGGCAAGCGGGCGCATTCTCGATCTGGGCGGGGTTCCCGACTCGGCGCGGCGCAAGCCGCTTCGCTTTTCGGCTTCGATGGGGCGCAGGCAGTTGGCGGACGCGCTGGAAAGGGTCGCGCAGCAGACCGGCCTTGCTATTGTCTCCGACGCTTACGTGTACAGCGCGCAGACGCCCTATGGCTGGCTGCTGACCGACAAAGACGAATACGCGCTCGACGCCGCCCTCGCGCAAATCGCGCGGGCCTTCGCGCACCGGTTTCTGTATCAAAACGGAGTTTTGCAGGCCCAAACGCTGACGCTTGGCACGGATTTGCGCGCCGAACCGCCCGCCGCGCTGTTGACGCGCCTGCGCGCCCTGACGAAAGCGAAGCAAAATATCCGATTGAGCGATTATCTGACGCTGGGGCGTCTGTCCCGTCTTCAGGTGGACACGGCGTACACGCGGCAGCTGCCGGGCGTCGGGCAGTACACCGCCTTGTTGACGGCTCTGCACGAGTACGACCTGCTGCATCTATACGCGCTGTTGACGGAGAAGCAGCGAACGCAGGCCGAGAGCGTGGAAGGCGTCGCCCTGCGCGAGTTGAAAGGTCAGGCCGGAAAAGCCTTCGCCCTGCTCGCCGACATAGGCCTGCCCGCGCGCCTTGCGGAAAAAGCGAGGCCGACGCGCGCCGGGTTGTTCGTGCGGCGCGAGGGCAAATCAGACGCGCCGCAAACGCTGACGTTCTTGATTGCGTCGGAAAGCGTCCCCCTGCGCGTAACGGCCTACCGGCTTTCCCTTCCCTGAGCGAAATTCGATTTGACGGGGCGGGGCGGGCGTGGTAGAATGTCGGGCAGGCGGTCGGGTGGTCGCTGCGGCGCGGAAGGGAACCGGCTTGCCGGAACCGGAACGCGCCGAAGAGGAAAGTCCGGGCTTCACAGGGCGCGATGCCGGATAACGTCCGGGCGGGGCGACCCGACGGAAAGTGCCACAGAAACATACCGCCACAAAAAACGGGCGAGCGTTCGGCAAGGGCTTTCGCGTTTTTTACACGTTTGCGAATACCGGACGCCGACACTCGCGATTGTGGTAAGGGCGAAATGGTGCGGTAAGAGCGCACCGGGGCGGCGGAGACGTCGCTGCCGGGTAAACCCCATCGGAAGCAAGGTTTAAAGGGAGGGGCTGAGGCGGCCCGCCGACCCTCCAGGTAGAACCGCACAAGACGCCGGGCAATCGGCGTCGTAGAGAGATGACCACACAAAGACAGAACCCGGCTTACAGACCGCCTGCAAAAAAACGCCCCCGCTCGACGCCCCGAAAGGCGGCGAGCGGGGGCGTTTTTTTCGCTTGATTTAGTCCGGCCCCGTTCCCGCGCGTGTTTCCGGCAGGCAGGGAACGGGTAAGCAAGGAAGAAGTCAGGCGCGGGCGCGGCGGCGGAGGAGGAGCGAACCCGCGATCAGCATTCCGCCCAGGAGCGGAAGGACGCCCGGTTCCGGCACGGCGGTCGGGGCGACGACGGTGTTGACCACGACATAGGGCTGATTGTTCGCCGTGTCGAAGCCCGCAGTGAAATGCCCGCCGGTCGGGACGAACAGCGATGCCGGGCTGGAAAACTGCGCTTCCAGCGTGTCGTTCACGCCCAGACTGTCGGTGAAACTGAAGAACTGAAGGTAATTGGTCGGCGTATCATTGCCGAGCCAGAGCCAGTCCTGCGTGGGCGCGCTGTTTTTCAGGAACGTAATCCCCGAAACGGGCGACAGGTCGTCGCTGTCCAGATACAGGTTGTCAATTGCGACCGAGCCGAGGATGCCGGTCGAAGTCCCGCCGCCGTCCACGTGGAACACGTAGTCGTAATTATACACGTCAGTTCCCGGCGTCGCCGTTCCAGTCACGGTCAGGTCGGTGGCGCGGGCGGTTCGGGCGGTCGCGGCGAGGGCGAGGGCCGCGACGCATCGAGGCAGTATTTTCGTCATTGGTTTCAGCGGATCAGGTCTCCACGAAGGGC
>JBBRNU010000447.1:0-4404 GCA_038230115.1 Chthonomonadales bacterium
CGGAAACAACGTCCGACGACCCGCCCGCCGATTTTCTCGTCCGTTTGGGCATCATGGGGCCGAGCGGCAAAGTTCTCGCCGCTCGCTACGACAAATACCGCCAGATCAATCGCTTCGTGGAAATGGTCGCGGACGTCTTCGCGCATCTGCCGCCGGAGGGGGCGCTGCGCGTCGTGGACTTCGGCTGCGGCAAAGCGTATCTCACCTTCGCCCTGTACCATTATCTGCGCTGCGTCAAAGGCCGCGAGGTCGCGATGGTCGGCGTGGACGTCAAGACCGAGGTTCTGGCCGAATGCGAAACGCTCGCCCGCGATCTGCATTACGACGGGCTGACGTTCGTCGCCAGCGACATTGAAAGTTACCCGGACGCGGGCGGGGCGGATATGGTGGTAGCCCTGCACGCCTGCGATACCGCCACCGACGACGCCCTGGCGCGAGCGGTTCGGTGGCAGGCGCGCGTCATTCTCGCCGTTCCCTGCTGCCAGCACGAGTTGTTTCGCCAGATCAACGCCCCGACGATGCGCCCGCTGCTGAAACACGGACTGGTCAAGGAACGCTTCGCCGCCCTGCTGACCGATGCCCTGCGCGCCAGTCTGCTGGAAACGCAGGGATACGCGACGCAGCTGCTGGAGTTCGTTGAAACCGAACACACGCCCAAAAATCTACTGATTCGCGCCGTTCGCCACGCGCAGACCGAGCATCGCGACCGCCTGCGCCGCGAATACGAGACCCTGCGCGACTTCTGGGGCGTTCATCCCGCCCTCGAAACCCTGCTCGCTTCCGCCCATGAAATACCCATCGGATAAATTGCTGTCGGCAGTGGATTTGCTTGGCACGTTCGTTTTCGCCGTCGAGGGCGCGATGGCGGCGATTGAACGCAGCCTCGATTTTTTCGGCATCCTGGTGGTGGCGTTCGCGACGGCGCTGGGCGGGGGCATCGTGCGCGACCTGCTCATCGGCGCGGTTCCACCGGCCTCGATTCGCGACCGTCGCTACGCGCTCACAGCGTTCGCGGGCGGCGTGGTTGTTTTCTTCGGGCATCATTTCGTTCGGCAGACGCCGCCTTTCCTGATTATCGGTCTCGACGCGGCGGGGCTTGGATTGTTCGCGATGGCAGGCGCGGCCAAAGCCCTCGACCGGGAAATAGACCCGTTCATGGCGGTTCTGATGGGGACGATTACGGGCGTGGGCGGCGGAACGATCCGCGACATCTTTCTGGCGCGCGTTCCCGCCGTGCTGCGCGTGGATATTTACGCGGTGGCGGCGCTGGCAGGGGCGGCGGTCATGGTCGCGGGCGTCCGGCGGGGGCTGCCGCGCGCGTGGATGATGGCGCTGGGCGGCGTCCTCTGCTTTCTGCTGCGCGTGGTCAGCGTATGGCAGCATTGGAACCTACCGCGAGTGACCGGCCCCTGACAAACCGGCGCCGCAACGAAATGCATTTCAGCGCGTATAAAACCACGAAAAACGCCGCCGCAGCAAGAGAAAAAAGGAAAGAAGAGCGATGTGTAACAAAATTTTCATGCGCGCGGCGGCGCTGGCGGGCGCGCTGCTGCTCGCGCGCGTGGGCGGGGCGCAAGACGCGCCGCCCCCGTTTCGGGACGTGCCGCAAGACCACTGGGCCTATTGCGCCGTGCGCGAGCTGCAGGTCAAGGGCATTTTGCAGGGCTATCCCGCCGCGCCCGCGAAAATAAAAAAGGCCGCCGCGCAGAACGCGACGGGCGTTAAGCGGGCCGGGAATGGCGTAGTAAGAACCAATGGACACGCCCCCCGAAAACCCGCCGAAAAACGCCCCGCCCGACCCGGCAGCCGCCATGCCGGGCGCGACGCCTGACGAGCCGAAAGCGCCCGTCACGCTTCACGCCGTGCGCCGCCTGCTGGCCCTGGCGTGGCCCTATCGCAAACTGTTGAGCGCGGCGGGCGCGCTCATGCTCGTCTCGACAAGCATTTCTCTGTCCCTGCCCCTCGTGGCGCGCTCGGCCCTCGACCGCGTGCTGCACACCAAGCAGATCGGCGCGATTGACCGGCTCGCGGCAGGGATGTTCGGCTTGATCCTGCTGACGGCCCTGTTCGGGTTCGCCGAATACCTGATGGTGGCGTATGCGGGCAACCGCATCGTTCTGGAACTTCGCGCCCGACTCTTCGCGCACTTGCAGCGGCTGCCGGTTTCGTTCTTCGACCGCACGCGCTCCGGCGACCTCGCCTCCCGCCTTTCCAACGACGTCAGCCTCCTGCAGCAAACGCTCACCGACGATCTGGTGCGCCTGACCGGACATATCGTCACCTTGATTGGCGGCATTGTTCTGGCGGTCGCGATTGACTGGCGGCTGACCGGCGTGGTCGTGGGTCTGCTGGCCGTGACGCTGGGCGTGATTGTCGCGCTGGGCGTGCGCGTCCGCCGCCTGACCCGCGATTCGCTGGACGCCCTTTCCGACGCAATGGGGACGATGACCGAAGCCCTCGCGAACGCCCGGCTGGTGAAAGCCTTCGCGCGTGAAACCCACGAGGAAGCCCGCGCCGGGGAAAAACTGACGCGCGTGTTTCGGCTCGCCATGCGAAGCGGGGCGTTCGAGGGCGGGCTGGGAACGATGGCGGGCGTGGGCTTCCTGTTCGTGCTGATCGGGGTCGTGTGGTACGGCGGGCGCAGCGTCCTGACCGGCCATTTATCGCCCGGCTCGCTTCTCGCCTTCCTGCTGACCGTTATGATTATCAGCGGCCCGATGGCCTCGCTCGCCAGCCTGTACGGGCGGCTGCAGCGCGCTATCGGGGCGTCCGAGCGCCTGTTCGCCATTCTCGATGACGCGCCGGAAACCGAAGACGACCGGGGCGCGGTTTCCTTCCCGAACGGGCCGGGGCGGGTCACGTTTCAAGACCTGGAATTCGCGTATTCGCCCGATACGCCCGTGCTGCGCGGCCTGACGCTCGATGCGCCCGCGGGAAAAGTGACCGCTCTCGTCGGGGCGAGCGGGGCCGGGAAAACCACGCTCGCCTCGCTCCTGTACCGCTTTTACGAGCCGCAAGGCGGGCGCATCTGCATTGACAACGTGCCGATTGACCGCATTCGGCGGCAGGACTTGCGCGAGCATATCGGCCTGGTTCCGCAGGAGCCGATCCTGTTCAACGGCACGCTTCGGGAAAATATCCGCTACGGGGATTTGGAGGCGACCGACACGCAGATCGAGGCTGCCGCCCGAACCGCGAACGTGCTGGAGTTCACAGACGGGCTGCCGCAGGGGTTGGAGACAATTCTGGGCGAGCGCGGCGTCACGCTTTCCGGCGGGCAGCGACAGCGGGTCGCGATTGCCCGCGCCGTGCTGAAAGACCCGCGCATTCTCGTTCTGGACGAGGCGACTTCCGCTCTCGACACGCGCAGCGAGGCGCTGGTTCGCGAGGCGCTGGAGCGGCTCATGGCCGGGCGCACGACGCTCGTCATCGCGCACCGACTGTCCACGATTCAAAACGCCGACCAGATCGCGGTTTTGGACAAGGGGCAAGTGGTGGAAATCGGGCGGCACGACGCGCTGCTGCAAAACGGGGGGATGTACGCCGCCCTACAGGGGCTGTCGCTCGCTTGAACGGCTGCCGGACTTCCGCAGCGAGCGGGGCGCGGCGGGGGCGGGCTTGGCCTCGGAATTGACGCCGGCGGGGGGGGCGGGAACGGAAGGCGGGACGACAGCAGGGGCGGCAGCCGGGACCATTGGCGCCGACGCGGACGCCGTTTCCAGTTCGCCCGACGCGCCGGCTTGCGGGCCGGTGAAATGGCTGAGATATATGCCGAGCCACAGGAGCGCGCCCGCCCCCCCGACGACGGTCAGGGCGATGGCGAGCGGCTGACGCGCGATTTGCAGCCCAAGCGCCGCCAGACCGCCCAGCGCGCTCATGCCGTACAGCAGCAGGACGGCGCGCTTCTCGCCCCAGCCCGCGTACACCAGACGGTGCGAGCTGTGATCCCTGCCGCCCTGCGAAATCGAGCGGCCCTCGCACTTGCGGCGAATGATGACCAGCGTCGTGTCGAACAGGGGCAGGGCCATAATCAGCAGCGGAAGCGCAATCGTGAGGTTGACAACCGGGCGCGGGCTGGAATAAACGAGGATGACGGACAATCCGGCCAGCATATGTCCCAGAAACATGCTGCCGCAGTCGCCCATAAAGATGCGGGCCGGTTCGCGCCAGCGAAAATTGTGCCACAGAAAGCCCAGACAGCAGGCCGTCATCAGCGCGCTCAAGCCGCCGACCAGCGTTTCGCCCTGCGCGTAGGCTCCGACCGACAGGGCCGCGCCGACAATCGCAGCCGTGCCTGCCGAAAGCCCGTCCATGTTGTCCAGCAGGTTGAAAGCGTTGGTCAGGGCGAGCATCCAGAACATCACGAGCGGCAGGCTCAGGGCGAAGACAGGCGTCGGGTGCGCC
>JBBRNU010000448.1:0-4402 GCA_038230115.1 Chthonomonadales bacterium
AAATAGCGTTTGAGGTTGTCGCTCATGGGGTACTCCTTTTCTGTGGTAAGAACAAGAATACCCAAGCGACAGCCTCTTTTCAAAGCGCCTGAACAACCACCCCGACAAAAGTGAGCAGAAATAAAAGTGTCGGGTAGTGAATCCTTAGTCAGTAATCTGTTTTCGATCATTCAAAAATAAATTTTTTAGACACTCGCCCGCCGCGTCGGCTTCGCCGTATCGGCGGTTTTTTGCGTTCAAAAAGCGGCCCATCAATCACCGTTATGCTTGCGCTCAGTTTGAAACGGCCCCCTTCACGCGCTCCGGCAGGAAAAACCTGATCCCATGTCGAAAAGAGCCTTTGTGAAGTTACAGGGAGCGGGGCAGAGGCATTGGGCGGGACAGGCCGCGCGTATTGCCGGGAGTGGCGTTGTCGTCGCGCTGATGGTTTGGCTGCGTCTGGTCGCCCTGGACGCCGATGCGTGGCCGCGTCTGTCGTGGAGCAGCGCCCTGCTGACCGACGAGGGGTTTTACATTCACAACGCCCGCAACGCCGTTCTGTTCGGGCAGGCCCGCACGGATCAGTTCAACAACGCTCTGATCATGCCCGCGCTGCATCTTATTCAATTGGGCGTGTTTCGGCTGTTCGGCGTGGGCGCAATCCAGGCCCGGTTGATTTCTGTCGTCTTCAGTCTGCTTACGCTGCTCGCGCTGTACGCCCTCCTGCGGCGCGTGGTTTCTGAAAGCGTGGCGGCGCTGGCGGTCGTGTTCCTGGGCCTTGATCACGTCAATCTGCTGTATAATCGCATGGCGCTGATGGATACGCCGGGCGCGTTCTTTCTCGTTTGCGCGCTGTATGCGTTCGTTCGGGCGGTGCAGACCGTTGGCGTCAGTCCGAAATATGGAAAGTCGGCGGGGCCGTTCCGCGCCCGCTGGCTGTTCGGTTGCGGCGCGCTGTTCGGGCTGGCGTATGCCACGCGCGGGCTGGCGCTGCTAGTCGTTCCCGCCGCCCTGTTCGCGCTATGGCGGCTGCCGCGCGAAACTTTTGGCAAACCGGAGCCGTCTGCTTCCGATGTCCTGGAGCCAACTGTTTCTGAACCCGCCAGTTCAAAAACGCTGGCCGTGAAGGAAAGCAAAGAAAGCATTGCACGCGCAAGAACGAACTCAGGCGCGACCGACAACGCGGACGGCCCGGAAACGGAAAACGCTAACCGGCGGGCGGGACGCGCGCCAAGTCCGGGCAATTGGGGCGCGGCGGGCTGACTTCTGGGCGGGCTGATGGCGGCGCTCGCCGTGTACGCCCTGGTCTGGTATTGGCCCAATCATGTTGAACTCAGCCGTGTCAACACCTACTACCTGCGGCATCAACTGATTCCGCATAGCCTGCGGCAATTGCGCCACAACGTCGTCGAGGGCGTTTCCGGCGACGCGCGCGGACTGGTCGGCTATCTGGCGCGGTATTCGCCAATTCAGTTCCTGCTGGCGCTGCTGGCTGTGAGCGGCTGGCGCGGCTTGTTATTGGAAAGTTCCTGGCCTGCGGAAAAGGCGTTGACCCGCTTCCTGCGCGGCTGGCTGCTGACGCTCTGGGCCGTTTTCGCCGTCGTGAACTACGCGCCGAGCCGCTACTACGTCCTGTTTTACCCGGCGATGGCAATTTTGGCCGCCCAGTCGCTCGAAGCGCTCTGGAGTCGTCCCCCAACGCTGCGTCTGCTGTCCAGTCTCCGGCTGGCCCCGATTTTGCTGGCGTTGTGGGCCAGCGTAAACGTGTACTGGACGAGCGACTGGCTGCGGCATCTGACCTGCCGACAACGTGACGCCGACCGATGGCTGGCGCAAAATCTGCCCGCCAACGCGGTTCTCATCGGAGCGGTCGCGCCCGGCCTGTGCCTGAATAATCACTTTCGCTGTGTCAGCGTCATCGAGCATCTGTGCAACGATGACCGCCCGGTCGAGCGCTTCGCGCCCGCGCCCCGCTACGTCCTGATTATTGACGACAAGACGCCCGCCCTGCGCTGGAAAGAACGCTGGTGGGCGCGCAATTACCCGCAGTTGGTGGAACCCTCCCGACGGCTGCACACGTTTCCGAATGTCCTGCGGCCCTTCTTTGTTATTGGCCTGTACCCGGTTCCCGACGCTCTAGCCCGCCCATGAAGCCATCCGTTAGCCGCCCGTCGCGGTCGTTTTTCGACCGTCTCCTGACCATTTCGACGCCATTTTGCAGCGCAATCCCGCGTCAATGCGGAACGCGCGCCGATTTTATGCTATGCTAGTAGGCGCTATGCAGGTTTTAGAATTGATGAAAACTCATGTGACGCTGACAACGCCCGATGCGACGCTGCGCGAGGCCGTTGACCTGATGGACTTGTACCAGGTCAACGGCCTGCCTGTTGTAGATGGCGACGGGCGTTTGTGCGGCCTTATCAGCGAGGCCGACGTGCAATGCGCCCTTTTCCCCGACGCCCGCGCGGGCGAAATTCCCGATAAGGTCTCCGGCCAAGAGCGGGCCGAAACGCCGGTGCGCGCGATCATGACGGCCCCGGCGCACTTCGCCGGGGAACACGACGACGCGCGCGAAGCGGCGCAGCGAATGCTTCGGGCGGGCCTCAAGCGGCTGCCGGTCGTCTCGGAAACCGGGCAAGTGATCGGCGTCCTGAACCGCATTGACCTGTTTCAAGCCCTGCTCGACGGCGACCTGACGCCGCAATTATAGGCGGCTGACGGCCCCGTCCATAAGTGCAAATTTCGACTTTACTTCTACTGCCACGTCGAACCCGTCAACACGAACCAGATAAAGATTCAAGGAGAGAAGGAAAATGATGATACGCTTCTGCGAACCCAATCCAATGCCGAACGCCCGGCGCGGTCTGGCTCTTTTGGCAACCCTGCTTTCCCTGGGACTGCTCGGCGGCTGCAAGGACAAAAACGCCGCGTCCGGGGGGGGCGACACGGGAACCACGTCTACGCAGAACACGGCCTCGACTTCGCCCTCCGGCGGCGAAGAAATCGTCATCGGCGAGTACGGCTCGTTCACGGGAAAAGAGGCGGCGTTTGGAGCTTCCACGCACGCGGGCGTTCAAATGGCTGTAGATGAGGCCAACGCCGCAGGCGGGGGCGAGTTCGCTGGCAAAAAAGTCAAGTTCCGGCTGGTGAAGCAGGATGACCAGAGCGAGCAATCCAAAGTCGCCAACGCGATCAACCTGCTGCTCAACGAAAAGCCCTCGGTCATCATCGGCGAGGTAGCGAGCGGCCTGAGCAAAGCGGGCGGCACAATCTGCCAGGACAAGGGCGTGCCAATGATCTCGCCCTCCTCGACCCAAAAAAGCGTCACGGAAATCGGCGACTATATTTTCCGCGTCTGCTTCATTGACCCGTATCAGGCGGCGATTGTCGCTCGGTTCGCGATTGACGGCGTGAAGGCCAAAAACGTTGCCATCTTCACCAACAAGGACACCGACTACAGCAAGGGCTTCAGCAACGACTTCACGACCGCCTTCCAGAAATACGGCGGCAAAGTTGTCGTGCAGCGCTTCTATGGCAAAAACGACTCGGATTACAAGGGGGGACTGTCGGCCCTGAAAGCGTTCAACCCGGACGCCATTCTGGTTCCCGGCTACTATAATGATTCGGGCAGCATCTGCAAGCAGGCGCGCGAGCTAGGCATCACGGTTCCGATCCTGGGCGGCGACGGCTGGGATAATCAGGAATTGCTGAAAGCTGGCGGGGCGGGGCTGGTGAACTGCTTCTACTCGACCCACATGGACATCAACGACCCGTCCCCAACAGTGAAACAATTCGTGGACGCCTATAAAGCCAAATACACCGGCACGCAGCCGGACGCGCTGGGCGCGCTGGGCTATGATTCGGCCCGGCTCGCGATTGACGCGATGAAGCGGGCGAAGGGCGCGACCAACAAAGACCTGCGCGACGCCCTCGCCGAGACCAAGAACTTCGCGGGCGTGTCCGGCACGATCACGATTGACCCGAACCGCAACGCCTTCAAAACGGCCGTCATGATGACGGTGAAGAACAACCAGATGGTGCTTGACCGCAAGATTGACGATCCCGATAAGCCGCTGGTCGCGTCGGCGAAGTAGGGAAGCCGGGGCTTGCCGGGCCTATAAAAGACCCGGCAAGCCCCGGCGAACGCAGATTGTTCTAGTTGCATTGTTGTCAGGAGAGCGTTTTTGATTGAGGCGGTGCAAAACCTGCTCCAGCAGTCCATCTACGGCATTCAGATCGGCAGCATCTACGCGCTGATCGCTGTCGGTTACACGATGGTCTACGGCGTCCTGAAGTTCATCAACTTCGCGCATGGCGACGTGTACATGGTCGGGGCGTACATCGGGTTCTTCACGGTCACGGCCCTGGTTCCCAACCTTGCGCCCGGACTGCAGGGGATCAGCGCGCTCCTGCTGTGTATGCT
>JBBRNU010000449.1:0-4400 GCA_038230115.1 Chthonomonadales bacterium
CCTTACAAAATAGGGCAGGGCAAGCCCTGCCCCTACAAATTCGGCGGGCATCAATCTGATGTTACCGTGCGTCCGCCGCCTTCAGGGGCTTGCGCGGGAGCATCTCGTCGCGCATGGCCGTGTTGTAGGCGAAGGTCGCCATGATGATCGCCGCCTGCTTCAAATCGTCGGCCTGCAGGCGGTCGTACACGTCCTGGTTGGAATGGTGCGTGCGCGAACCGTACTCGATTTCGTCCTGAATGAACTGGAAGCCCGGCAGACCGATGGCGTCGAACGAAACGTGATCCGTGCTGCCCGTATTGCCGATCGTCAGCGTGGTCGCGCCCAGGTCGGCGAACGGCGTCAGCCATTCGCGGAAGATCGGGCGCATCGCCTCGTTGCCCTGCAAATACACGCCGCGAATCTTGCCCGTGCCGTTGTCCAGATTGTAATAGGCCGATAGTTTTTCGTACTCCGGCTTGCGCTCGATGACCGGCGGAGCGGACGGGGCCGAGTTCGCCGAGGAAGCCGTTGCCGATGGCGACACGCTGGAACCCGTCGAGGGCGCGCTGACCGCCCCGAAGTGCGCCGCGACATAGGCGTGCGACCCGTACAAACCCTCTTCCTCCCCGCTCCACAGGCCGACCCGGATCGTGCGGCGCGGCGTCAGGTTCAGCGTTTTGAGAATGCGAACCGCCTCCATCACGACCGCGCAGCCCGCCGCGTTGTCGGTCGCCCCGGTTCCGCTGTGCCACGAGTCCATGTGCGCGCCCAGCATCACGACCTGATCTTTCAAATCCCCGCCGGGAATTTCCGCGATCGTGTTGTAGCCCATCGGGTCGCTGTCCTGAAACTTCACTTTCAACTGCACCGCCATTTTCAGCGGCTCGCCCTGCGTCAGCATTCGCATCATGCGGTTGTACTGCTCGCTGGCGACGACCATCTGCGGCGCGATGACCGGGGCTTTTTTGTCCCAGGGCAGGACGCGCTTTTCGCGGGGCGTGTCGGGGGCGTTGGGAACCGTCGCCGACTGCACGAAAATCGTGCCGCCATCTCCCCGAACGCTCGAATCTACGACCAACGCCACGCCTTCCTGCTGGAAAAACTGCGCTTTCGTGACGGCAAAGGCTTGCGCGGCGCGCAATTCTTCACGGGTCGGGACTTTGCCGCCGTTCGGACCGGGCGTCGGGGGACGGCGCGCGGGAGCGTCCGGCGCGGCGGTTTCCATTTCCTGTAATTGCGCGTCGGTGCGGCGGACGCCCAGCGGCTCGAAGTGCGCCGCGAGTTCGCGCAATGGCGAGTTCAGGACAATCGCGCCCTTCAATTTCCCGCGGTACTTCGCCAAATCCGCCTCGGTTTTGGCGTCCACGAAAACCACCGGGCCTTCGAGGGTTCCGCGCAGGCCGGGCGACCAGGCTTTCGGGTACGCGATGAGCGGAATATCCTGCGGCGCGACGACCTCCGCCGAAAAACGTTCCAGCGTCCAGCCGCGTCCGAACGGCCCCCAGGCTTCCAGGTGCGCGTTTTGCAGCCCCCATCTCGTCATTTTGTCGCGCGTCCACTCGTTGGCGCGTTTCATGGCGGGCGAGGCGGTCAGGCGCGGGCCGATCACGTCGGTCAGGTAACTGAGCGTCGGCATCACCTGCGAGCGGTTCAGCCCCTCGTCGCGAATGCGGGCGATCACGTCGCTGTCGGAGCCGACGACCCGCGCGCCGCTCGCGGGCGCTTGCTGCGCGGTCGCGGCGGGCGCAAGGAGCGCGGAGGGCGATAAGAGCAGGGCGAGCGTCAGGGAACTTCGGAACATGACAAATCTCCTCAAGCGGGCAAGGTGGAGTACGTCGTCGTCTGGCCGTTGCTTCCACAGGGGGAGGGGGAAATCCTCTTCGCACAGACAGGTTTTGACGGGAACGGAACCTTATTCACCCGGCATGAGGACGCGGCGAGGCAGGGAAACCGGCGCGGCGTCGAGAACTTACGCCGGGAGGACGCCATGCCAAACAAAATCATTCTCGACACCGACATCGGCTCTGACATTGATGATGCCGTCGCGCTCGCCTATCTGCTGCGCCAGCCCGACTGCCAACTGCTCGGCATCACCACCGTGACTGGCGAACCGGAGCGCCGGGCCGCGCTCGCCAGCGCCATTTGCCGCGCCGCCAATCGTAACGATGTTCCCATTCACGTCGGCACGGATTTGCCCCTGCTCGTCGCGCCGCGCCAGACCAGGGCCACGCAGGCCGAAGCGCTCGACGGCAACGACAAATTCCCCCATGCCACGTTCGGCAGGGAAAACACGGCTATTCCGTTCCTGCGCGACACGATCCGCGCCCATCCCGGCGAAATCACGCTGCTGCCCATCGGCCCGCTGACCAACATCGCTCTGCTGTTCGCGCAGTATCCCGACCTTCCCGGCCTGCTCAAGCAAATTGTTTTGATGGGCGGGCGGTTTTTCACCCGGAGCGGCGACGGCTCCGGCCTGGAATGGAACATTATTTGCGACCCCCACGCCGCCGCCAGAGTTTTCCAGACCGACATTTTGAGTCTGACCGCCGTCGGTCTGGACGTGACGGAGCAGTGCCGCATGGACGCCGACGCCTGCCGCCAGCGTTTTGCCAAAGCGGGCGGGCCGCTGACGCCGGTCGCGGCGATGGCCGAAGTCTGGTTTCGCCACGCCTCGATCGTCACCTTTCACGACCCTTTAGCCGCCGCGCTCATTTTCGACCCGGATTTGTGCAAAACCGAGGCGGCGCGCGTCGAGGTAGACCTGCAAAGCGGGCGCGCTTTGGGCCAAACCCTGCTGGTCAACGACGGCCCGCACAAGCCCCATCACGTCGCCAAGTCCGTCCACGCCGAAGCGTTTTTCCAACACTATTTCGCCATCGTCGGCGGCTGACGGCCCAACCCGCCTGACCGCAGCGCAGGTCAACCGGACGAAAGCGACCGAACCCGACGCGACTTGTTCCCCACGCCCGCGCTGCGGGGCGCATCGAACGGGAAGCCCGCACAAAGCGGATGCAGCAAACTGCATTATCACGTGGTTTGATACATGGCGCGGGAGACGCGCCCGCCCGCGCCAGACCAAAAGCCGTCTCGAAATCCAGGCCGGATTCCGAGACGGCTTCCCGATGTCCTGGCGACGCGCGGCTATGCGGCGGGATCGTCCTGCATGACCCCGGAAATCAGGCCGTCGGGGTCTTGGAAGTAGGCCAGCCAGCCAATGCCCGGAACCGCCATCTTGGGCAGCACGATCTGCCCGCCCGCGGCTTCGATGGCCGCGCAGACGGCATCCACGCTCTGCACCCCCACCGTGCAGGCGACCAGCTGGGCGGGGAAGTTGCGGCGCTTCAACCCGCCGTTGATTCCCGGCTCGCCTTCGCCGGTCGCGATCATCCAGTAATCCATCGGCCCGTCCCATTTATGGAACTTCCAGCCGAAAACGTCGGAGTAGAACTTGATGGACGTCTCCGGGTCGGCGACCGGAAGCTCGAAGTGAACAATGCGGCTCATAGCGATTCCTCCTGCATTCGCAAAATGGATAGGTCGGACGCGTCGTGATTTTCCCAAGTGCGCCCTCCTGAGTTTCCAACTTGCAGACTGCCGAGCAAACCGGAAGGCCGCGACGATAAATGATTTCCAAGGGGAGATGGGACAAGACAGTTTTTTACGCAGAGGGAAAACGCTGCAAATTGTGATATTCTGTAAGCGCGCGGCGGACTTCCGAGAATTGCGTTCGGTCGCCGCAGCCGTCGCTGCAATTGGAACGGAGCCTTGATTTCCCCATGACACCAAAACAAACTGCCTTGATCCGATGGGCGCGCGCCTGCGCTTTTATTGTTCCGGCGCTGGCCGCCGGTGTTTTCGCCCTGACCGCGCCGCGCGCCCGCGCTCAGGAATCCGGCCCGGTCTTTCGCCCGCCCGCCGTGCCGCTCGTCGTCAGCGACCCCTACCTGAGCGTCTGGTCCGAAGCCGACCGGCTTACCGACGACACGACCCGGCACTGGACGCGCCGCCCGCATTCGCTCGTCAGCCTCGTTCGCATTGACGGCAAAACGTATCGGCTCATGGGAAGTTCGCCCGCCGAGATTCCGGCCCTGCCGCAGGTCGGATTGGAAGTTACCCCGACCCGCAGCCTTTACACGTTTGCGAACGGCCAGATTCATCTCACGCTGACGTTCATGACCCCGGTTCTGCCCGACGACCTCAACGTTCTGGCGCGTCCCGTCACCTACCTGACGTGGGAAGTTCGCTCCGCTGATGGGGCGGCGCACGCCGTTTCGCTCTACGACAGCGCCAGCGCGCAGCTGGTCGTCAACGCGCCGGAGGAAAAAGTGGGCTGGCAGCGCGAAACGGCGAACGGCCTGACCCTGCTGCGAGTCGGCACGCAGGAACAGGCAGTTTTGGCCGCTTCGGGCGACGATATC
>JBBRNU010000450.1:0-4399 GCA_038230115.1 Chthonomonadales bacterium
ATACGCTCGTCGGCGCGGGCGCGGCGGAAGGCGCGATTGACGCCTCCAACATCATGAAACCGGCCCTGGCGCGCGGCGAACTGCAATGTATCGGCGCGACCACCCTGGACGAGTTCCGCAAGTACATCGAGCGCGACGCGGCTTTGCAGCGCCGTTTTCAGCCGGTCAAGGTGTCGGAGCCGACGCCAGAAGAGTCGGTTGAAATCCTGAAGGGCCTGCGCGACCGCTACGAACTGCACCATAAAGTGAAGATCACGGACGACGCGCTGGTAGCCGCCGCGACTCTGGCCGACCGCTACATTACGGACAGATTCCTGCCGGACAAGGCGATTGACCTAATTGACGAGGCGGCGAGCCGGGTTCGTTTGCAGTACGCCCTGCCTCCCGCCGACCTGCGGCAGGCCAAAGCGAAGCTGGTCGAGCTGCAGAAAGAAATCAACGCGGTCGTCAACAACAACAAGTGGGACACGAGCGAAAGCAACCTGCAAGAGCGCGAAGGCGAGCTGAAACAGCAGATCGAAGAACTCGAACTGGACTGGCACAGCAAGCAGGAAAGCATGAAGCGTGTGGTCACCGAAGACGAAGTGGCGCAGATCGTCACGAGCTGGACGGGCATTCCGGTTTCGCGGCTGGTCGAAACCGAAACGCAGAAACTGCTTCGCATGGAAGACGAAATCCACAAGCAGTACATCGGGCAGAATCAGGCGGTCGTGGCGGTCAGCAAGGCCGTGCGCCGCGCGCGGTCGGGCATGAAAGACCCGAAGCGCCCGATGGGAACCTTTATCTTCTTGGGGCCGACCGGAACCGGCAAGACGGAACTGGCGCGGGCGCTGGCAAGGTTCCTGTTCGACAGCGAGAACAACCTGATCCGCATTGACATGAGCGAGTATTCCGAGCGCTTCAACGTGTCGCGGCTGGTGGGAGCGCCTCCCGGCTACGTCGGGTACGAGGAGGGCGGTCAGTTGACCGAGGCCGTGCGGCGCAACCCGTATTCGGTCGTCCTGCTCGACGAGATTGAGAAAGCGCACCCGGAAGTCTTCAACATCCTGCTGCAGGTGGCGGAAGACGGACGCCTGACGGACAGTCAGGGCCGGATCGTGGACTTTAAAAACACGGTCATCATCATGACCTCGAATATCGGGGCGCGCTCGATCAACCCGGAGCGCGGCATGGGCATTCGGGGCGACCTGGAGCGGCGCGGCAACGACGACAAGGCCAACGACGCGACGCGCAACCGCGTTCTCGAAGAGGTGAAGAAGACGTTCCGACCGGAGTTCCTGAACCGAATTGACGAGATGATCGTCTTCCACCCGCTGTCGGCGGACGACATCTTCCAGATCGTGGACTTGATGCTGGCGCGGGTGAACAAGCAGATCAAGACGCAGGAACTGACACTCGAAGTCTCGCCGGAAGTGAAAGAGCATCTGGCGAAAGAGGGCTTCGACCCGACGATGGGCGCGCGTCCGCTGCGACGGGCGGTGCAGCGGCTGATCGAAGACCCGCTAGCCGAGGAAGTGCTGCGCGGCACGTTCCGACCGGGCGACACGGTGGTGGGCGCGATGGAAAACGGCGAGGTCGTGTTCCACCGTAAGTCCATTGACGAGGGAATGCCGACCGAAGGCGCTCCCAGCGACGACACCGGCCTGCCCCCCCTCGAAGAACCGGCGGCGGTGTAGCCCCTTCCTCAATCTGACCAAACCAAAAGCCTCCTCTTCCCAGTTGCGGAAGAGGAGGCTTTTGCTGTGCCGGGAAGAGAAACCTTCCCGTCCGGCAAGGAACTCGGGACGAAATGTCGAATACGTTGCTCGTCTGTGCGGCGATTGCCGTGCAATAGTCGTGTTCCGCCGCAGTAAATCCCGCCGATGTGGTAAAAAGCATGTTGAGCGGCGCTAAAACATAGCCCTATGTTGGCAATTTGGAAAGCAAACGGAGGCCGAAAGAGCGAATAATGTTTATGAGCGGTTGCAGTCGGTATCTCTGGTGTCGCCGTTGCCACTGTGTTTCCACCCGCAAAGCATGGACGCAGAAGGCGCCTGCTCCAGCCTGCTGTCCACAATGCGATGCGCCTGCATATGAGGCGCGAGGCTGGGAAAACTTGCTTCGGATACATCCAGAATATCCTCCTGTTCCGCCAGAAGGCGAACCTTTCCTGATGTAAAAGCGGAGACCATTGAAGTTTTTGCCTTATAACATAAGAATCGGAATGTCGCAGGGCTTGACGGCGTAAGGTAATCCTGGAACATGAGCCAGTGGCGTAGAAAATCGCTCGAAATGATTCCGTCCCTCAAACGAAAAATAGAGACGGCGGATAATCCGATGGCGCTCTGGATCGAGCTGCAATATGAACTTGAGCGCGTCTACGACCAGCAACCGCCCAATGCCGAAATGATCCATCAAATTTACGACTGCGCGCAATGGTATCTGCACGAATCGCGGGATAACGACTTATTTACCGCCGTTGTTTACGGGTTTTACGAACATGTCCTTACACATGAAAAAGTCAGGCAGGGTTTGCCCAACCACATGAGTCGGATGGACTTCCTGGGATTGAACGGCTATCTGGCTTATCATTTAACCGAACCGGAGTTTAAAAGGTGTCAGAAAGAGTTCTTGGCCGCGAAAGACAAGCCCATGCAAAAGACAGGATATGTGAGGAAATCCTGACAGACTTTCCCTCTCTGACTGCCGAAGACCCGCGCGCCTGCCTGAGTTATGCGGCTGACCGCAAGCGTCAAACCATGATTGCGCCATGAGACGCTCTTTCGTTTGGAGGGGAGCGCCGAGCGAACTACAGGAGGAAGACTGTGAAATACAAAGTTGTGCTGCACCGTTCTGAAGAGGGGTACGCTGTCGCCTGTCCCGGTCTCCCTGGCTGCTGGTCTCAGGGCGAAACCGAAGCGGAGGCCCTCGCTAACATTCGCGAGGCGATTCAGGAATACCTCGCCGTTATTGACGAGCAGGTGAGCGACCTTCAAGTGCGAGAAGTGGAAATAGCGGCCTGACGATGCCCAAGATTCCCGGTATTCCGCATCTGCGCGCCGTCGCCGCATTGGAAAAGGCCGGGTTTGCGAATGTGCGGCAAGGCAAACACGTCGTGATGTCCAATGGAACGCGGATCGTGACAATACCGCGCCATAATCCAATCAATGCTTTCACAATGGGCGGTATAGTACGTGACGCGGGCCTGACCGTTGAAGAGTTTCTGCGGCTGGTATAACAGGGAGGCGACCTGAAGCGGGCGACACGCTGGTGGGCGCGATGGAAAACGGCGAGGTTGTGTTTCGCCGCAAAGCCATTGACGAGGGAATGCCGACCGAAGGCGCGGACAGCGACGACACCGGCCTGCTCCCCGCTGAAAGAACCGGCGGCAGTATATTCCGAGCCGAGATGAGCCAAACCGAAAGCCTCCTCTTCCAAGTTGCGGGAGAGGAGGCTTTGCATCGCTAGAGGTTTTGAATGGCTATCCGACTGGCGGCTAGGGCGCGGGGAGCGGGCTGACGTCGAGCGTGACGAGCGGTTTGCCTGCGCGGTCTTTGATGACGTGCTGACCGTAGCCTTGCGCGGTCGTGGTTTCGCCCGCGACGGTGAACTCGAACTGCGGCTCGGCGGGAGGCTGCGCGCCTGCCGGAAGCAGTAACTGCCGCAGCTGCTCCGTGAGCGGGTAACTGCTGCCCTCGGAATGCAGCCCCTCCACGAGATTGACGACCTTGATCACTCCGGCCCCGCGCATCTTCCAGACCACGCCTAAGGGACGCTCGTATCCCATCGCGCCCAGCGGCGAGCAGTCCATGCCGCGCGTTCCCCCGCCGTTCAGGAAGTCGCGCTCGCTCCATTCCAGCGCCTCGCGCTGATCGCGGGGCAGGCGCGTCCAGCCCATGTCTTTCAAATACTGCGCCTGCGAAACCGTACTCAGCACGGCGCTGCCCAGAAGCGTCCCGTCTTTGGCGCGCAGGTCGTGCCGCCCCAGCCCGCGCACCGCGTACTGCCGCCCTGCCACCCGCAAGTCCATCGCGCCGTTTGGCGCGCCGCCATCCAGATTGCGAAAGACGCCGATGATCTTGCCTTTCGCGTCAAACAAACTCATTTCGCCCTGAAAGTCGCCGGAGAAATGCCAGGTTCGCTGATTCGCTTCCTGAAAGACGCCGGAATAGTTCGGATGCAGCAGTTGTTTCGCCAGCGCCCCGGTCATCACGATCATCAGGGCCGCGCCTGCGCCAAAAGCCAATCGTTTTCGCATGAGAATGTCCTTCCTTCGCTTGTCGTCCGTATGCTTGTCGTCGAAAACATGCATGTGGTTGTGCGGCCCGCTGTCGGGCGGAATCGCTTCGGTCGTCTTCGCCGCCGCTTCCGCAAATTGCGCGAACAGGAGAGCGCGCTGCGCGGCGGGCGGCGGCTCCGA
>JBBRNU010000451.1:0-4386 GCA_038230115.1 Chthonomonadales bacterium
CGTCGCGCGGGCGAGCGGCAGCATTCCGAACGAAGATTTCGCGCGCCGCGTCGCGAAATGGGTGCGCCCGCATCACGTCCAAACCAAGGCGAACTGGCGCGAACAAAAAATGACACGCAACGCGCTTACCGCTTCATTGGGCGGGGGGTGACGGGCGCGGGCGGCCTGTCATGAACGCGGAGAAACGTCTGCGGAAGGAAAGAAACTTATGCAAACGTGTCCGTATTGCCGCGTTGTCATGCAGGACGGGTTTTTTGTGGACAATAACCAGGGAATGTATGTGCAAAGCGCGTGGGTGGCGGGGCAACCTGCGGAACAGCGCCTTCTGGGCTTCCGAACAGGAACCATCAGCCTGAGTGGGCGAACGCAATATCCGGTTATGGTGTATCGCTGCCCCCAATGCGGCTTTCTGCAATCTTTCGCGCTGCCACCGGATAAAGCGCGCGACGAGGCCGCGCAAACGCTGCTGCGCGCCGCTCGACCCGACGGCGAAGCGAGCCGAAACGCGGAGGGCGAGCCGCTCCTGCGCGCCAGTGACAAAGCGCACATAAATAACACGGAACAAACGGCGGAATAGACCGCTTTTCCCGAAAATCGCGACGGCTGTCTTTGCAGCAAACGTCGCCAACCGCCTGCTCCTTGCCTACTGCGAGGGCTGACGAGAGAACCAATCTTCCAAATCAGAAGGCGCTGTGAAGTCCAGGAGCGCCTCGCCCAAGTCATTGAGTTGCTCGGAAGACAAACGCGCGAGTCGCTGCGTCATTTGAGGGGAGACGCTTCCGAAGCGACGCACGATAAAGCGAGCGACCAATTCTTCTTTGCCCTCCTGCCGTCCTTCCTGTCTGCCTTCCCGCCTCCCCTTCTTTTCCCAACTCGTCATGAGTTCCATCGTCTTCTCCTTCTCTTCAGGCGCGAGCTTGGCAAGTTCCCGCTCGTATTGCCTTATTTCACCAGCGGTTAGCTGCAAATAGGTTTCAATGAAGCCGCCGATTAATTTCGACCGAGCCGGGTCGAGTTTTAGCGTCGCCAGCAGCCGCAGACATTCCAGCTTCACGCGCGGTCGGTCCTTCGGAGCCATTTTCATCTTCGCCATCAGCGCGCTGGCGACCGGATTGGCCCGATGAACAAAGCGCCGCCAGGGAAGCCGGTTGAGTTGAATCACCGTATAGTCGAATTGTAACACACTCTTGTCGGGAAACGCTACCGCATAGCGCGTCGGTTCGGGACGCTTGGGCGCGTCATAGGAAAAGATAACGACCGGATAGACGGGCAGGTCGTATTTTTCGTGCAAGCGGGCGAAGTAGCGAAACATCCGCTTGGGAAAGTCCGGTTGGGCGGACGCTTGATTTTCGACGTGGACGAGAAAAAAAGCGTCCTGCCCCCGAAACTTGGCCTGCATGACAATGTCTACCTCATGCTTCTCGCCTGCCGTGACATCGGTAAAGATTTCCTTGTCGAGCGCAACAAGCGAAACGGCGCGATCCAGGTAGGCGCTGACATCGGGCAGAAAGAGTTCGAGGAACTCTAGGAAGAAGGTGGTCAACAGCTCTTTGAACAGGCGATCATGATCTATGTCTATTCGCGAGTCGGCTGCGCTGATGGGGCCGATTTGGAATTTTTGGCGGTTTTGACGGGGTAGCCGCGCCAGACCCATTCCAACGCCTGCGGCAGCGTTTGTCTCACGGCTCTGCCGTCCACGTGGCCCGCCTGCTGCGCGAACACGAACTGGTAATGATATCGCTTCGCCTTCAACACCGCCGCCATGCGCTGGTTCGCCAGCGGCCAATTGTGCAGCGTGGCTTCCTCGTCTTTCGACCGATTGTCGTTCTCGCCGACTTCCATCCAGATACGCAGCGGCTTGGCCTTGCTTTGCGGAATGAGATGCTCGTGATATTCCCACGCCCCGTGCGGCGAGGCGGGGTTCATCGGCGACTGCTGATCCACGTAGGTTCCCGAATACGTCAGGACGCGATGATACAGGTCGGGGCGAAACCAGGCCATCGTGAAGGCCGCCGCGCCCCCGGAACTGCCGCCCATCGTCATGCGGCCTTCGGGGTTCTTGGTGAACGTCACGTGACATTCCTGGGCGGCTCTGGGCAGAACTTCCGTCTCGATGAACTCGGCGTATTTGCCGGAAACCGTGTCGTATTCGAGACCCCGCTCGCTGCCTTTGGAGTCGCCGCCCCCCGAATCGATCATGACGGCGACCAGCGCGGGCAGGCGATGCGCGGCAATCATGTTGTCGAGAATGACGGGAAGTTCACGCGAACCCATGCTGTCCTGCGATACCAGAAACGGCGCGGGCGTTCCGGGAACGTACTGGCTGGGAACGTATACGGTCACGCGGCGTTGGTAGGGAACGACGCCCGGCTCGGTTTTGCTGATGCCGGGATACAGCGCGCTGTCGGTCGAGTTCATCGTGAACCGATAAATCGTTCCCTTCGGCGCGGCGTCGTCGGGCGTCAGTTCGGGGGCGTTGGCGTATGCCGGGCCAATGGCGTAGTCGCCCTCGTTCGTCTTCGGCGTCAGGGGCGGGAGTTTTGCAAGGTCGGCAAGCGATGCGGGTGGCCCGCCGGGACTGGCGGTCTGGGCGAACGCGGCGTTCGCGCTCAGTGTCGGAACGCCGCCGGTCGCCAGGCAAGCCAGCGCGAGGGCGGGCCAGAATCGAGTTTTCATTTTTCGCCTCTTTTCCGACCGGCGAAACGAAAATCGCCGTCGGTCGCGATGATGTGACAGCGTTCGCCCCGCCCGCGCCGGTTTCCTCTTTTTCCAGGTCTTTCAGGGAATAGCGGGTTTTGGCGTGATTGCAAGGGCGGCGCAGTTCCGCTGACGCTCGCGGGTTTGTGGAACGGGGGAACGGGCATGAATACCCGTTCTACGCGCCGTATAATCGCGCGTTCAAGAACAGGCGAATTCAGGGGCAGGCGAGGGGAATGGCGACGGTAACGCAGCCGCCGCCGTCCGGGCCGTTGCCAAAATGAACCTGTCCGCCCAAATCCCACCGGCTCAGGCTTTCGACCAGCTCCAGGCCGGTATGCGCCGCCCGACGCGGGTTGAAATCCGGGGGAAAGCCCGGCCCGTCGTCGGTCACGGTCAATATGGCGCGCTTATCCTGAAGCCGGAGCGTAACGCCGACAGCCCCTTGACCGTGCTTCAGGGCGTTGCTGACAAGCTCATTGACCACGATGGCGAGCGACGTTCCCTGCCGCGCGCTTACTTCCGCCTCGTCAATCGAAGTTTGCAGCGCGCGGCCCGGCGCCATGTGCTGCAAAACGGGCAGCAGTTTTTCCAGAATGGCTTTGGCCGAGACGCTGGCAGCGACGCCGTCCTGCTTGGCTTGCTGCGTCAGCAAGTCATGCACAATCGCCAGCATGTGAATGTGCATTCCCAACTGCTTGAAATCTTTTGCCGTCAGCGCGCGGTCATCCTCCATCGCTTTCATGTCCACCATCGAGGCGATGATTTGCAGGTTGTTCTTGACGCGGTGGTGGGTCTCGGTCATGGCGCTTTGCAGCCGCTCGTTCAGCAGGGCGATCTGCGCCTGATTGGTCCGCAGCGCCTGCTCGGCCTCCTTGCGCTCGGTAATATCCACACTCGACCCGACATACCCGGCGAATTCGCCCTCCGCGCCGTAACGCGGCACGCCGGTGGAGAGCAGCCAGCGATACTGCCCGTCGCTCCGACGCAGGCGGTACTCCATCTGGTAGTTTTGCCGGGCCGCAAAAGCGTCATGATAGACCTGCTGGCAGTGCGCCAGATCGTCGGGATGCACGCCCTCGGCCCAGCCCTCGCCTTCCTCTTCGGCCATCGTGCGGCCCCGAAAATCGAACCAGCGCTGGTTGAAGTAGGTGGGGTTGGCATCCACGCCCGCCATCCAGATGAGAACCGGCGCGCTGTCGGCGATGATGCGAAAGCGCGCCTCGCTTTCGCGCAGCGCCTGCTGTGCAGAACGGGCCTGCGCCTCGGCCCTCCGAAGGCGCACGACAGCGCGCGTCATGCGCCCCAGATTTTCCGGGGTCATGCGGCTCTTGGCAAGGTAATCGGACGCGCCCGCTTTCATCAGTTCCACGGCGACCGCCTCGTCGCCCTGCCCGGTCAGCGCGATAATCGGGGTCAGGACGCCGCACGCGCGCGCCTTGAGAAGCAGCGTCAGCCCGTCGCCATCGGGAAAGTTCAACTCAATAAACGCGCCGTCGTACTCGCAGCCACGCAGCGCGTCGAGCGTGGACGCGCAGTCTTCGGTTTCGTCAATCTGGGCGTTCAGGTTGGCGGCTTCCAACGCGCGCCGGGTCGCCGCGCGAGCCAGCGGGTCTGCATCGGCCACAATGAGCTTCAAGGGATGTTTCGTTCCTTTCGCGCGCGAAGACAGGTATTACACGCGCACGC
>JBBRNU010000452.1:0-4383 GCA_038230115.1 Chthonomonadales bacterium
CGCCGCGCATTCCTCACGCCTCCGCCGCGCATTCCTCACGCCTCCGCCGCGCTTTGGCCGGATTCCGACCGGCGACGTCAAGAACTGCCGCCGCTCGCTTTTTTGTTTTTCGTTTTCAAAGGAGAACTCCACGACGATGCACTTTCTTACCCACGCTCCGAGCGGGAACCCTCCCATCGGGCTTCGTCGAGCGGCAGTTACGCTCGGATTGTCACTTGCCGTCGCCGTTGCGGGCCTCGCAGCGGGCGCGCAGGGGCTGATCGCAGCGACGCAGGGCGCGACGCCCAGCCTGTATACTCTCAACCCGACCAGCGGCGCGGCCACGCGCATCGGCGCTCCGGGCGCGCTGAACGCGCAGATTTCGGCCCTGACCTTCGACGGCGGTCTGCTGTTCGGCGGCACGCTCGACGGCAATCTCGTCACGATCAGCCTGACGGACGGCACGAGCCAGGTCACGAAGAGTTTTGGCGGCGGGCCGATCTACGGCGTCGCGGCCCTGAACGGCGCGCTGTACGGCCTCCAGGACAACGCGGGCAGCGAAAACCTGCTTAACCTCTCGACGGGAGCCGTCGTCATCGCGGGCGTTCAGGACGGCAGCGGCAACACGCTCGCCGGGCGCGGTCTGACCGCTTACAAGGGCCAGCTGCTTACCGCCGACGCCGGGCTGGGCGCGGGCGGCGACCTGTTTGCGCTCGACCCGACGGCCTTCACCGTCGTTGACCTGACCGCTGCGGGAACCGGGCTGGGTGTCAACGGCCTGAGCGGGCTGGCCGCGCTGGACGGGGCGCTGTACGCCAGCGACAACGACCCTTCCACGCCTTCCGGCCTGGGCTTGTATTCGGTAGACCCCGGCACGGCGGCGACATCGCTCATCGGCGCGAACGGCCTGCGCGTCGGCGGACTGGCCGCCGTGCCGGAGCCGGGCGTCATCGGATTGGGACTGGCCGCGCTCGCCTGCGCGCTTCCTCTGCGCCGCCTCCGACGCCGCGCCTGACATATCTGCAACGGCTCAGGTTACCGCCTTCGTTCCCCTCTCCCATGCAGGGAGAGGGGCCAGGAGTGAGGGGTGACCCAAGCGCAAGATAAAAATCAGAATGGGGTCGCCATCCCGCTCGATTGCTTCCTAATTTTATTCAGGCCAGCGCGGATTCGCCGCCTGTCGCGCCCGACTTCAAAGGCGCGCGGATTGAAACAAACAAGCAAACAAACTGACAGATTGAAACGCAGGAGAACATACCACTCATGAACCGACGCTTTTCCAAGCGCGCCGCAAGCCGCGCGGCGCGCTTGCGCCCGGCCTGCGCCCTCGTCGCGCTGACGGGCCTGACCGCCCTGCCGACGCTCGGCCTCACGCAGACCAATCCGCTCGTGACCGGCAAGAAAATTACCCTTCCCCCGCTCGGCGCGCAAACCAACGTCGGCAGCCTGCCGATGAACCTGATTGTCAGCCCGGACGGAAAATACGCCGTCAGCAGCGACATGGGCTTTCGCCAGTCCCTGCACGTTCTGGACACGACGACCGGGGCGAGCGCATTCGAACTCAAATTCGACAACAACCTGTACGACCCGACCAAATCCGCCACAAACGGCCTGTACTTCGGGCTGGCTTTCGCCCCGGCGGCCAACAGCGACGGCTCCTACACGCTCTACGCCGCGCAGGGCGCGAACAACACGGTCGCCGTCCTGAAACTGAACGCCGACGGCTCGCTCACGCAAACCGGCGTGATTACCGGCAAAACCACCGTTGCGCTGGGCCTGCCCGCAATTGACTTTCCGGCGGGCGTCGCCCTCGATGGGCGCGATCTCCTGTATGTCGCCAACAACGATTCCAACGTGCCGGTGGCTCCCGGCAGCGTCGCCATTTACGACACGCGCAAATTAACGGAAGTCGGGCGCGTGACGTTCAGCGCCAGTTTTTACGGCACGCCCAATTTCCCGCTCGCGGTCGCGGCCCTGAGCAACGGCAGCAAGGTTTTCGTCGGCAGCCAGCGCGACAGCAAAGTGTACGTGATTGATGCCACGACGCCGACCGCCCCGACCCTCGCGGGCAGCATCGCGACCGGCGCGCATCCCATCGGGCTGCTGCTCAACAAGGCCCAAACCCTGCTCTTCGTCGCCAACGCCAACAGCGACACGATTTCAGTTGTGGACACCGCCACCAACGCGATTGTCCGCACGATCCTGCTCCGGCCCGATGGCGCGCGGGGGCTGGCGGGCGCGACGCCCAACGGGCTAACGCTATCCCCCGACGAAAAGACCCTGTACGTCACCCTCAGCGACATGAACGCCGTCGCCGTCGTGGATACCGCGCGCTATCGGCTCAGGGGCTATCTGCCGGTGGGCTGGAACCCGACTTCGGTGGTGGCGTCGCCGGACGGCAAGCGTCTGCTCGTCGCGAATGCGAAGGGAACCCAGACGCGCTACCCCAACCCCGGTTTCAAGTCTTTTACCGATGAGCAAGACCCCGCGCAGTATGACCTGAACTTGATTGAAGGCAACGTGCAGACGCTGGCGCTTCCGACGGATTTGACGCCGTTCACGCAGCAAGTCGTGAACAATAACAAAATCACGCCGCTGACCGACAACCCGGCCACGAACCCGCTGGCCGCCATCAGCCTCAAGGCGGGCAAAATCAAACACGTCGTTTACATCATCAAGGAAAACCGCACCTACGACCAGATTCTGGGCGACCTGCCGCAGGGCAACGGCGACCCCTCGCTGACGCTTTTCGGGCGCGACGTGACCCCGAACCTGCACGCGCTGGCCGAGCGGTTCGTTTTGCTCGACAACTTCTATGACATTTCGGAAGCGAGCGGCGACGGCTGGCCCTGGAGTACGCAGAGTCTCGCCAACGAGTACGTCATCAAGAACCTGCCCTACAACTACAGCGGGCGCGGGCGCAACTACGATTTTGAGGGGCAGAACAACGGCTACATTGTCGGCGGACACCCGGCCAAAGACGTGGACGGCAAGCCGCTTTCCGTGCTGTTCCCGTTCGGAGCGCCGCCGATCCCCGACGTGTCGGAAGCCCCCGCCGGGCATATCTGGGATTTGGCGCGCAGCGCCGGTTTGTCCTACCGAAACTACGGCTTCTTCTACTCGTTCGGCGTCGCGATTCCGGGCGTCGGGCCGCTGATCCCCGACAACTATCCCGGCGCGATCGGCTTGCAGCCGCCCGCCCATGACCTCGCGGGCATTTCGGACTACGATTTCCGGCGCTTCGACGGCTTTTACGCCGACAGCGAGGCCGCGACGAAATACGCGCAGCAGACCGGCGACCCGACCTGCCTGTATCCCACGCCGACTTATGGCAAATACGCGATGCCGAGCCGATATTCCGAGTGGAAGCGCGAGTTCGACGAGATGCTGGCGAAGGACGCGACGGGCGGCGCGGTTCCCGCGTTCCAGACCGTGCGATTGATGAACGACCACACCATCGGCTTTTCGGCGGGGCTGCCCACGCCGCGCGCCGAGGTCGCCGACAACGATTATGGCGTTGGGCAACTGGTCGAGGCGATCAGCAAAAGCCCGATCTGGAAAGAGACGGCGATTTTCGTCATCGAGGACGACGCGCAGGACGGCCCGGATCACATAGACGCGCACCGCTCGACCTGCTACGTCATCAGCCCCTGGATCAAGAAAAACTCGATCAACAGCGCGTTTTACAACACGGACAGCGTGCTGAAGACGATGGAACTGCTGCTGGGCCTGCCCGCGATGAGCCAGTACGACGCGGTTGCCGACCCGATTATGGCGTGGGACGCGACGCCCGCCAACGACCAGCCGTATGCGGCGCTTCTGCCCGCGAAGGACATCATCTGCGAGAAGGCTCCGGCGAAGAAAACGCCCGGTATCAACACTCTGCAAAAGGGGCTGGAAGCGGCTTCGGCGAAGATGGATTTCGCGCATCCCGATAGCGCTCCCGCCCGCCAGTTGAACGCGATTCTCTGGAAAAGCGTGAAGGGCGACCGCGTTCCGATGCCGGAACCGCGCCGGGGGCTGCGTCTGGCGCGCGAGGCGAAAGCGGCTCCGGTCACGCGCAAAGGCAAGCCCGCGCCCGTCGCGCGCCATGACGACGATGACGATTAGTTTGCGTTCCGGCCTCGTGACTTAAGCCAGTCGGCAAGACAGGCGGCGCGGAAAGATGATTTCCGCGCCGCCTGTCTTTTTCGGTTTGCAATTTTGAGGGAATTCACCTAACCCCCCGGCCCCTTGCTGAAAGGGAATTCACCTAACCCCCTGACCCCCTTCCCCACTGGGGAAGGGGGAGCCAAAACAAGAGCCGTGCGCTTCTCCTTGAAACGAGAGCAAAAGCGATGGAAGCAAAAGCGCCGCGAACCCAGTAACCTTGCGCTTGATCCGCAAATTTACTGTTCAGTCACC
>JBBRNU010000453.1:0-4379 GCA_038230115.1 Chthonomonadales bacterium
CGCCTTCAGAACGGGCGTTCCTGCCTTCATAACAGGCGAGCGGACTTAAATAGCAGGGCGGGCGATACAAATCGGGCAGCAAATTTTGTAGTTATGAAGGTTCTTCTTCGCTGTCGGCCTCGGTTCGCAGCGGCAAAATCCGCGCGCGATTACGGCGCGGGTCTACGACGATCAAGGCTCCGTTTGCAAGCAAAGGAGCGAACTGTCGCAGGGCGACGATGACGCTCGCGCCCATTGCCGCAGGCATAGTATTCTGCGCCCGAACCTGAATCACGCTCGGCCCCGCCGCATTGGAGGCCGCCAACAGAGCGCTAAAATCAAGGTCATGCGTGAAAACTATCGCGCAATTGGCTTGCGCCCATTCCAGAATATCGGTATCCGGGGCGCTCGGCGAACCGATTTCCGACCAATGCTGCGCCTGCCAGCCCTCGGCGCGCAGTACGGCTGCCCAGTCTGGCGAAAGATTCATGTCAATGACAATGTACATGGCGCTTCAAGCCGCTTCTAGGGGCAGATCAGCCTCTTCGGAGCGCCAGGCGGCGTATTCCAGCGCGGCGCGAACGTCTTCCGCCTCTAAATAAGGGTACGCCGCGAGAATAGCCTGCGTGTCATGTCCCGAAGCCACCAGCCCGACAATCGCGCCGACGGTAACCCGCAGTCCTCGCAGGCAGGGCTTGCCGCCCATCACTGCGGCGTCGAAGGTAATGCGTCCCCAAGATAACATAGCGTCCCTCCTTTTTTACCCGTTCCATCGGAAAATGGCGACGCCTGTTCAACAAAAGATTTTTGGGGCGTCGCGATAAAAACAATGGACTGAATCAGGGGCGGTTACTCCGGTTTGACGCCGCCGACGACATAATCCTCGGGAACGCAAACCTGAATGGCGTTCGGCACGACCCGGAAGCGAACCGGAGTCTGACCGCACAGGTCGCCGTCAATGACGAGCGGTTGGGGCGAACCCGTTGTCAGCGTCATGTCGGTCGTTGTGAACGCGCGCAGGCCCGGCGTGCGAAAGAAACGGCCCCGCCCCAAATTGCGCGCCAATCGCAGCATCGCCCAGCCGGACTGCATCGGCACAGCGTAAAAAGCCAGCCGCCCGTTTTCCAGCGCCAGACTCGGAATCTCGACTTTGCCGCCCATCCACGAATGCCCATTGATGACTCCGGCCTGCATCACGCGCAGACACTCGGACTCGCCGCCGTTGGAATGATTTTCGAGCGTAATCTCCTGCGGCTTCAATTTCCTCAGGGCGAGAGCGCTGGCAATCATATAGCCCAGCGGCCCGAACGCCTTTTTCAAGCCGGGCGAAAGCGAATGCTGCGTTTGGGCGGAAAACCCCACGCTCGCCGTAATTACGAAATAATCGTCGTTGGCCCGCCCCAGACTGATGCGCTCGGCCCGTCCGTGCGCGATGGCCCGGCATGACGCCTCGACCGTCGCCTCGATCCCCAGATTGCGCGCAAAATCGTTGACCGTGCCAAGCGGGAGAACGCCCAGAGTCGCGTCGGTTCCGAGGAAGTGGCCGACGAGGGCGCGGAAGGTGCCGTCGCCGCCGCCAATCGCCACCAGTTTTGCGCCCCCGGCAATCGCCTGACTCGCCATGTCCGGCAGTCGCGACGGGTCACTGACGGCGTGCGCCGCCTCGATGGTCATGCCCTCGGCGCGCAGACATTCCTGCGTTTTTGCAAACCACTCCTGTCCGCGCCGCGCTTTCGTGTTGACCAGGAGCGTGACCGTGCGCGGCAGGCCGTTTGGCTTTCCTGCGCCCGTCGTGTTGGCGGGCGGGTTTGGGGCGGGTGTTTCCAGCACCGGCATCCTCCTTTTATTTTTTGTAAATGCTTAACCGCCAGCGGGCAGAGAATTTCCACGTAAAGCAGACGCCGCGCCCCGCCTTCTTGTTCTGTCGGTTTGCCCGCCTCAGCGAATAGAGAAGCCAATAAGTTCCGATGCCCCCGGTTTTAACCAGGGCTTGGTGGCGTTCCGCGCAATAATAACTGGCATTGGCGTCCGAAGGACACACAGCCGCAGGCCAGACAGACCGGGGTTTTAACCTGCAACTGTCGAAAGCGACGCGGCGGAACGTGACGGTGAGCGAAGAAATTCATTTCGGCGCCACGCGCCCTGCAATTCCTTCCGTCGCCTATGAACTTTCGACAACGGTAGGTTTCAACCCCGGTTCTGGGAGGGAGACCTCAAGACAATTCCGTTCCGGCTCCGTCGGTTTCGGACGAGGGTTCCGGCGCGGCGAGCGGCAGGCGCAGTTCCACGCCGGTTCCGCGCCCCCACTCGGTCTCGCGCCAGCGCAGGCTCGCCCCAATCAAGCTGGCCCGGTACTGCATATTGTCCAGGCCGCGCCCGCCCGGACGCTTCGGGTTGGGCGGCAGGCCCGCGCCGTCGTCCTCCACGCGCACGATCCACTGCCCGTCTTCGGTCGTGATTCGCACGCGCAGGGTACGCGCCTGCGCGTGGCGGCAAGCATTGTTGACGGCCTCCTGCACGATGCGAAAAACCGACATCTCGGCGAAGGCGCTGAGAGCGGGCGGGGGCGCGTCGGCGGGAGCCAGAAACTGCGGCACGAGCGGGGGACGGGCGCGGCTGGCCGATTTGCGAAGCTCGCCCTCCATCGCGGGCAGCAGGCCGAGCATTTCCAGCGCCGAGGGCCGCAGACTCTCCATGATGTCGCGAATGTTCTGAATGGTATCGCGCAGGTGCGCCGCCATCTCATCCGGCGTCATGCCTGCTTCCGCGTCGGAAGCGGCGTTCGGAGCGACGGATGACGCGATTTCGGAAGCGGCGTTCGGAGCGACGGATGACGCGATTTCGGAGGCGGCGGGCGAAGCAGTTAACGCAGCCTCCGACTTGGCGAGCCAGGCCGACAGCGCGGTTTCCGACTCGGAAGGCGGCTCCGGTTTTGAACCGTCGGACGGGGCTGCCGCAAGGGGCGCGCGGGCGGCGAGCGATTGCAGGTCGGTGAGCAGGCAGCGCAGTTCGGGCAGGGTCTGGTCGTGCAGGTCGGCGGCCAGCAGACGCCGCTCCCGCTCGACCATTTCGATGAAGCCGACCGAGCCATCGGTCAGTTCGCGCGTACTGCGCTGCAAAAACTCGTGGTTCAGGCGCGCGGTATGCAGGGCCAGCGCGACCTGCGAGGCCAGGGCGCGCAGCACGTCCAAATCTTCCGGCATATAGTCCAGCCCCGACGCCTTTTCGCCCAGCAGCAGAACCGCCCCGGTCTTGTCCTGATCACGCAGCGGAACCAGCAGGCGGATTTGCGCCTCGTCGAGCAGGGCGCGGGCGGCGGGCGGCAGGGCGCGCTGCCAGTCCGACAGCGCCCGCTCGCCGCGCGATTCGCGGCGGGGCAGTTCCTGCACGGCTTCGGTCGCCAGCAGTTCCGGGGCGGGCCAGAGCGGAGGACGATAGCCCGAATAATTGCGCTGCGCCAGGCAGGTTACGCCGCCTGCTGTCTGCGCCAGAAGCATGGCGTTGACAGGGTGGAGGGTTTCATCAATCGCGGCCAGGGTCATACGGGCGATCTCAGGCAGGTCGCTGACGCCGAGCATGGCCCGGCTCGCTCTGGCAAGCGTGTTTTGCGCGTCGTACACTTCGCGAAAATACGTGCGGTCGAACCAGCGCAGGAGCGGCAGGCGCAGACCCAGCATGAGCGCGAACGCCCCGAACAGCGTGCCGCACAGCAGGGTCGCGTCGAACAGGCTGGTGCTGCGAAAGGCGAAGTTGGTTCCCGTTCCGTGCGGCCCGGCGGAAGCGCGCAGGCTCAAGCCGATCACGAACGCGAGGGCCACCAGGGGCGCTATTGTCATTACGGTCAGCGTCTGCCGCGCGAGGGCATACTGCACGACGCGGCGGATGCGAACGTGGAGGCCGAACAGGGCGTAGCGTTCCACGCCGTATACCAGCGTCAGGGGAACCAGATAGCCGAGCAGGTTGGCGAACGCATACGTCGGCAGCCCGCGTATCAGGTCATTGCCGAGCGAGGCCGCGACGAACGCCGCCGCCATAACGTGGAACCAGACCAGAGCGCGGTTGCGGGCCTCGCCCCACCGCCGGTAATGCCGCGCCAGGAGCCAGACCGCGCCGATTTGCTGCGCCGCCAGGACAGGCGAGGAAAACAGCAGCAGGCGATGCCAGGGCGACGCTATCGGCGCGCTCAGGGCGTCCAGCGCAGACGTGGCGAGCGCGCCGGAAGCGGCCCCGAGCGCGCCGGAAGCGGCCCCGACCGCGCCGGAAGCGGCCCCGACCGCGCAGGCCATCTGAAGCGCCGCGCCGCAGGCGAAGAGAATGGTCGTGGTGAGCACGCGGAAACGGCGACGGCGCGGCGCGCGGTCGTCTTCGGTGTGGTTCCAGGCGAACAGGAGCGGGGCCGC
>JBBRNU010000454.1:0-4377 GCA_038230115.1 Chthonomonadales bacterium
CTACGCAGATCGCCCGCCTGCGCGCCGCTCTGGAAGCGGAAGGGCTGCCGGTCTGCGTGACGCGCGAGCCGGGCGGCGACGCCTTCGCCGAAGGGATACGCGCCCTGCTGCTGCATTCCGAGATGACGGCCAGGGCCGAACTGCTCCTTTTTCTCGCGGCCCGCGCCCAAAACGTTGAAGAAATCATTCGTCCGAACCTGGCGCGCGGCGCGGTCGTGCTGTGCGACCGCTTCACGGATTCCAGCGTGGCGTATCAAGGGTATGCGCGCGGATTAGGCCGCGACCTGGTGACGCATCTGAACACATTCGCGACCAATGGCGTCACGCCTGACCTGACCGTTCTGCTCGACCTGCCGCCCGAAATCGGGCTGGGCCGTCAGCAGGACGTCAACCGCATGGAGGCCGAGAGCCTGGAGTTTCATCGCCGGGTGCGGGACGGCTTTCGCGCCGAAGCCGCGCGCAATCCGAACCGTGTTCAGATTTTCGACGCCCTGCAATCCGCGGACGCGCTCCACGCACAAATTTTCGTCTGCCTGCAGCAAGCCGTGCGCGCAAAGGAAAACCCGCTGTCGCTTTTGCAGTCGCCCGTAGACCCCGTAGAAATAGAAACGGAAAACGAAATCGAACCCGCCCTGCCTGCGTAATAACCAAACATCAGCCCCTTACCGAGACAATTGAGTAGAGAAACGGAGTCGCCCGCGCCATGAAGCTAGTCGTTACCGTCGTGCATGACCGCGACAAAAACAAAATTACGGAAGCCCTGCTTCGCAACGGCTTCAAGTTCACCAAGATCGGCAGCACCGGCGGCTTCCTGCGCGAAGGCAACGTGACCTTGCTCATCGGCGCGGAAGACAAAGAGACGCAGCGCGTCATTCAGGTCATCAGCGATAGCTGCAAAACGCGCGAGCAGTTCGTCAACGTCCTGCCGCCCGACGCCGCGCCCGTCGGAACCTTTATGCCAAGCCCGGTGAAAGTGCAGGTCGGGGGCGCGGTCTGCTTCGTTTTGGCGGTTGAAAGCTTCGAGCGCTTCTAACGGCTTCCCGGAAAGAACCGGAAACAAAATATGCCCTAACGCTTGGCTGGCGGCCCTCCCAATCGCCGACGCGCTCCCCGCCCCCCGAAGGGAGGAACCAGACCGCCAATTCGGGGTCGCGCCTTGCCTTATGTTGGGGGTGTGCGGAACGTACGCAAACTGCTTGACCTGCCTGTCCCCTTGTGAAAGTGCGCGTCATTCGCAATGGCCGCCTAGATGTTGAATGCCAACGCTGCCGTTGCCGCCGTCGCCGCGCTTGCCGCAAACCGTTTAGCCCGCATAGCGCTCCATGCCTGACCGCTCCTGTTCGCGAGCCGAAGCATGATCAGGAACCCTAATCGCGAGAACTGCCTGCGTTTGTTCCTGCGGGCCTGCAATCGGAGCCGAATGAATCGCCTCGCAAGCGCGAACCTGAAAACAAAATAACGTGAGCCACCCTGTAATCTTCACAGGCGCTGCCAGATATTGGAAAACCTTGTCTGCCAAATCAGGTAATCAAAGGAGATCGTTTCTGATGAAGAGAGCCGCGTTTTTTGTTTCTGTCGGAGTGGCGTCGCTGCTGCCGGGAGCGCTTTTTGCCCAGGTCGCAAACCTGCCGCCCGACAGCCGGTATGTCACGGTGGATAAAGCGGGGCATCTGGCCTGCGAGGGGCAGCGCATCCGGTTCTGGGGCGCGATTGGCAGTCTGCCGCCCGAAAGGAAAACGATTCAGAACGATCCCTACTATCTTCAGCGCGAGACGGTTCGCCGCATTAAGAAGGTCGGGTTTAATCTGGTGCGCGACTGGAGCCTGCAGCATGATGCAGCGGCGAAAAAAGGCGATTTATCCCCGACGGACGCACATGATTTTTTCATTGCGGAATGCGGCAGGCAGGGCGTGCATATCTGGGTTCCGTCGATTCTGGGCGATGGGCTGTATCTCGACACGGTAGATGCGGCGGCGAGTATCGTGAACGAACCGGCGACGGCGGCGGAATGGACAGCCGCGACGCGGGGGCTTTGCAAAGAAGAATGGTGGAGCGGCGGCAAAAAAGCGGTCTCGCTGCTCCTGCCCGCCGTCGTATGGGATCGGCGCATGGAAGCGCTGGCGTTGGCGAAAGCCCGCGAAAAAGCGCTTCACGTCAATCTGCACACCGGACTGCCTTTCGCGGATGACCCGACGATGGCGGTCTGGGAACTCACGAACGAGCAGTGGTGGATGTCAACGATGATGAACGGCAACTGGCTGGATTTGCCGCCGTTCTTCCGCCGCGAACTCGTGGCGCGTTGGAACGCCTACCTCAAAACGAAGTACGGTTCGCAGGACGCGCTCATCAAAGCGTGGGGATTTGCGTTTCCAGGCGAAGATTTGGAGCAGGGCGCGATGCTCCTTGCGCCGATGGCGAATCCTCGCAAGGCCGTGGAACTCAACGACACAAACCCCGCCGCGCTCGCGATTTTCAAGACCATGGCAACGCCGATTGGACGCGAGCAATGCAATGCGGCGCGGGCTGGCGACGTGATTGCATTTCTGCTGGAAACGCTGATTTCACACAAGAAACGCTGCGCCGCCGACCTGAAAACCTGGGGCAAAAGCTGCCGCCTGTCGCCCGTTGTGCTGGATACCGGCGTCGGGCAGAGCATTCAAGCGCAATATATGCTGATGCAAGGGGACGCAGTAGCCCATGCCAGTTATATGGAAGGGGTGCAGACGGAAAAGTTTCCCAAAACTCACAAACGCTGGCCCTTTTATTCCGCGCTCGACAACCCGCCGCAACTCAGCAACGATGTTCCCTGGCTGGAGCATAATCGTCCGGTCGGAAAGCCGTTTTTCGTGTATGAAACGCAGTTGGGAGCGCCGACAAAGTACCGCGCCGAATGGCCCATGTTGATTGCCGCCGCCGGTTCCATTCAGGATTGGGACGCCGCCTGCTGGCATTTCTGGCACTTCGATAACTATGACTTCGCGAGCAAAACCCCGTATTCCGGCAAGGCGAGCGTTTCCTTTCCCGGCAGCGGAGCCTACCAGTACGATTACACCTTCGACGCCGTAGAGCAGGCCGCGATGCGGGCGGGCGGCGCAATTTTGAGAAATGGTCTTGCCGCGCCCGCCCCCAAGCCCACCGTTTTCTCGTGGGGTCTGCCCGCCCTGCTCGATCCGCGCAGCATGGATTATGGCGGCGATTACGATGGCGGCAAGGGGCTGATGGATATGCTGGCGACGACCTACGTTTACGGCGAACGCCTCGTGATTGACCCGAATCAGAAAGAGTTTCTTAAGACGACCGGCCCGGTCAGTCGCAAAAATGGGTTTGAGAAGCCCAATCCGCTTCGCGCAAGCCCCGACGTGGAATACGATTATCAGCGCGGGCATTTGATTTTCGACGCGCCTGGCGTGGCGAGCTACACCGGATTTTTGGGGCAGTACGGCAGCGACATCGTTCGATTTCGGAACGGGGCGCAACTGCGCGACGTAATTCACAAAGACGCGGCGGGGTCGCCCTTTCCAAGCGGCCCGGAGCGTTATTGCTCCTTTACGCTGGCAAGCGAGGACGGAAAACCGCTGTCCCGGTGCGGGCGGGCCGTGCTGACTCTGCTTGCCTCGTGCTTCAATACCGGCGCAAAAATCACGGGGAAACCGGACGGCAGTCTGGATTGGAACTGGGGCAAGTCGCCAATTCTAGTCACGCGGGTCGGGGCGACGGTTGCGGCAAAGCAGATTGCCGGAATGCGCTATCGCATGATAGATTTCGATGAGAAGGTTCTCGCGGCTGGCATAATTGGCGTGGACGGCGTTCTGAAAATTCCAGCGGACAAACCCATCTGGCTCACCGAACTAACGCGGTAACGCCCCGTATCGGCGATTGGGAGGAACTGCCAGCCAAGCGTCAAAGCGCCTCTCCAAGAATCGGGCCAGACACCGCGAAGGTTTAACGCAACAAGGGAGCAAACTCATGATTCTCCTTATTGATAATTACGATAGTTTTACCTACAACCTGGCGCAGTATCTGGGCGAGCTGGGGGCCGAAGTCGAGGTGCGGCGCAACGATCAGATCACGCTCGCCGACATCGCCCGACTCGGCCCCGACCACATTCTGATTTCGCCCGGTCCGGGAACGCCCGATGACGCCGGGATTTGCGTTCCCCTGATTCGTCGGTTCGCGGGCGAAATTCCCATTTTGGGCGTCTGTCTGGGACATCAAAGCATCGGGGCGGCGTTTGGGGGCGATGTCGTGCGGAACGACCGGATTATGCATGGCAAAACGTCGCGCATCCATCACCGGGGCGAGGGCGTGTTTCGCGGCCTGTCCAACCCCTTCGAGGCGACGCGCTATCACAGCCTGGTTATTCGCCGCGAGAGCTTC
>JBBRNU010000455.1:0-4373 GCA_038230115.1 Chthonomonadales bacterium
AAAAACGCTGAAGCGCATGGAACGCGAAACGGACAAAGAGCGCGAGCGTTTGTAACAATCTGCGTGCGGCGCGCATCGAAATGAAACCGGTGTGCGAAAGAAATTAGGATGATGCAAGACAGCCCTGGCATGTCGCGAATCGAAGTAGCCGTCGCGCATTCGCCGTTAGCATTCTTTTACGAAGCGTTTACCCCAACCCTTACGATCAATGGGGAGCGTTCTCGTCGTCCCTGGGGAACGTATTCTTTCGAGGTTCCGCCAGGTGATTATGAAATATCCGCGTCGTATCCCTGGCTGTTCATGTCCGAATGCGGCAAGAACACAGTACGCATTTCGCTGCAATCAGGCGAGACCAAGAAGGTAAATTATTGCGCGGGCCTTATTCGGTATCTACCGGGCAAAATGCGCGTCGAGTAGACGCGCTGCATAGGGCGGAACATCGCAGACGACACGCGACAAAATAATTTGAAATCTTCGGTTGCGCCGGGAGAAACGTTCATTGACACGGGACGCGAATTGGACGCGGGAACGCGCGCGGGAATGGTATCGTCAGGTCGGGGCGATACGCGGTTTCAACTATCTGCCGCGCACCGCCGTCAACACGACCGAAATGTGGCAGGCCGCGACCTTCGACCCGGCGACCATCGCGCAGGAGCTAGGCTGGGCGCAGGCGGCAGGATACAACAGCGCCCGCGTGTTTCTGCAATATCTTGTCTGGCAGGACGACCCGGAAGGGCTGAAACGCCGCCTCGACGAATTTCTGGCAATCGCCGACGCGCGCGGCCTGTCCACGATGCTGATTTTGTTTTGCGACTGCGCGTTTTGCGGGCGCGAGCCGTACCTGGGGCCGCAGGACGACCCGGTTCCCGGCGTTCACAATAGCGGCTGGTGTCCGAGTCCGGGTTTAGAACGCGTCGTGGATCGCGCGGCGTGGCCCGATTTGGAACGCTACGTGCGCGATCTGATCAGCCGCTTCGGGCAGGATCGCCGCGTATTGATCTGGGACTTGTACAACGAGCCGGGCAACTCCGACCTGGGCGACAAGAGCCTGCCCCTCGTGGAGGCGGCGTTCGCGTGGGCGCGCGACGCGAACCCCGCGCAGCCGCTGACGGTCGGCCCCTGGGAGCGTTTCGACAGCCCGATGTCGCAGCGGCTGCTCGACCTGTCCGATGTCGTCTCGTTTCACGGCTATGATAATCCTGAAGGCATGGCGGCGCGCATCGCGCAGTGCGAAACGCGCCAGCGGCCCGTTCTCTGCACCGAATGGCTGCTGCGGCAGAGCGGCAACACGTTCGCCGCCCTGCTGCCGCTCTTCGCCGCGCGCAGCATCGGCTGGTATCATTGGGGGCTGGTGGCGGGGCGAACGCAAACCTATATGCCCTGGGGTTCGAAGCGCGACGACCCGATGCCCGCCGTGTGGCAGCACGACGTTTTTCACGCCGACGGCGCGCCCTACGACGTCGAAGAGCTAGCCTCGCTCGGCGCGGGGGCATGAGGGGCGCCACAGACGGGATTGAAACCCCGTCCTGAAATGCGAAGCCCGCGCAGGCGGGCTTAATGCGCGCTTTCGCTCGTCGGTCTGCGCGGGCTAAACACGCAACAGCGCACAGGCTTGTGCGGGCTGAAGACGCGCGCTCCCACGTTTGCCTCCGCACTCTGAAAGCGCCTTGGCGGAGCGGCATTTGCATTCAGGCCACGAAGGTGGTCTGTGCATTTCAGAACGGGGATTTATTCCCGTTTTCCCCGCTCGCTGTCCCGCCCCGCGAGCCAGCGAGCCTCAAAGACAGATTGAGTAGAACCCAGAGCGAAACGGAACGAAGGAGAAATGACGATGACAACCGCGACGACTTCAACGGCTTCAACCACGCCCGGACAGGCGGCGATAGAGGAAATTGTCGAGACGTTCGACCGCGACGGCTATGCGCTGCTGCCGCAGTTGGTTCCGCCGGACGAACTGGCCGCTTTGCGCGCCGACACGTCCTTTATTCTGGACGGCGGCTGGGCCGACAAGGAAAACCCGACCGATTACATGCACGCCATTTTGCCGGACACCGGCGAGGACGTGTTCCACCGTGTGCAGTACATTTTTCCCAAAGCCCCGTCCAACTCGCTGCTGATTCTGCTGGGGCAGCCGTTCATGCTCGCCATCGTGGAGCGGCTGCTGGGCGAAAACTTCGTCTGTTCCGCCGAGGCGCTCGTATTCAAGATGGCGGGCAACGGGCGCGAGGTTCCGGTTCACGCCGACTGCGATCCCGGCGACCCGCGCCTGTCGCCAGTCATTTTCAACGTGGATTACTATCTGGACGATTCGACCGAAGCGAACGGCTGCCTGTACGTAGCGCCCGGCACGCATAAGTGGCCGCTCACGAGCCGGGAAATTTCCGAGAAAGGCTTCGACTTTCCCGGCCTGATCCCGGTTCCGGCCAAGGCAGGCGACGTGATTTTGCATAATGTCCGGCTGGTGCATGGCTCGCCGCGCAGTCGGGGCGGCGCGCTCCGGCGCACGCTGTACTACGAGTTTCAGGACATGGACGCGATGCTCGCGCAGAACGGCCCGCGCCCCGATTACGCGATGACAGACGCTTTCATTCGCGACCGTTTCCGCCTGACGATGGCCGCGATTGACGCGCGCCGGGCCAGCCCCTACGCCCAAAACGAAACGCCTTACCCGTACCGCCTGCCGGAAAAATATGCCGCGCAATATCAAATCGCGTGGCCGCAGCCCGACGAACCCGTCAACCTGCGCCCCGCCCTGGGCTACAACGCTTACATTTGAGCGTCGTTAGAGGCGAGCCGCCGGGCGAACCTTCCTTGACAAAGCGTCTGTCCTCCGCTATACTTTGCAGGCGAAGGACAGGTCTTTTGTCGCGCGTGGTCGGCGATAAAATAAAATTTCGAGTGGGGAGGAATGGCGTGAGCGATCCGCGAGTGCAGCCGAAAGCGAACGCGCCCTATGTCGTGGGCGTGGATTTGGGGGGGACGAACGTGCGCGCCGCCGTTCTTTCCCGCGAAGAAAAGACCCTGGGGCGGGCTGAAAACTCTTCCGACGCGAAATCCGGCGTCACGCAAACCGTGCAGCGAATCGCCCAGGCGGTGCGCGGCGCGGTCGCCAACGCCGGGGTCAATCTCGAAGAGGTCGGAGCGGTCGGCGTGGCGGTTCCGGGCCACATTGACGTGCCGAACGGCATGATCGTCTGGGCGCCCAACTTCGGCGATCACGTGGACGGGCAGTACACGCCCTACAAGGGCATTCCCCTGCGCGAACTCGTCGAGCGCGAATTGACCCTCGCGATGGTCATGGATAACGACGCCAACACCGCCGCCCTGGGCGAATTTCGGTTCGGGGCCGGGCGCGGCACGCGGCATCTGGTTATGTTCACGCTGGGAACCGGCATCGGCGGCGGCATCATCGTCGAGGGCGAAGTGCTGCGCGGCGCGACGGGCGGCGCGGCGGAAGTCGGGCATATCATCATCGCCGACGGGCTGGGCGGCAGCCTCAACGGGCCGCACGGACGCCTGGAAACGCTCGCCGGACGCGACCCGATTTCCGAGCGCGCCGCGCTCAAGATGGAGTCGGGGCGCGATACCGCCCTGTGGCAGTACATCACCGGGCCGGAAGCCTTGCAGCAGTTTTTGACGCCCGCCGTCATTGACACGGCGGCGGAGGCGGGCGACGCGCTGGCCTGCGAGGTGATGCAGGAGACCGGGCATTTCGTCGGCCTCGGCATCGCCAGCATGGTCAATGTTTTCAACCCCGAAGTGGTCGTGCTGGGCGGCAAAATCGCGCGCTCGCAGACGCTGTTCAACACCGCCGTGCGAACCGCCAGAGCCAGCGCCATCGGCTCGATTTTCGCGTCGGCCAAAATCGTTCACGCCGAACTCGACGACGACGCCGGAATCATGGGCGCGGCGGAACTGGCCTGGCGCGAAGTCAGCGGAAAGTCTTAGCCTCATGCCGCTCATCGAACAATCCGTCACGATTGCCGCGCCCATCGGCGACGTTTACCGCATCGCCAAAGACGTGGGCGCGTTTCCCGATTTCATGGCCGACCTGCAATCCCTGACCATCCTGGAGCGCAGCCCGGACGGAACCCGAACGGTCACGGAATGGACGGGCCTGATCCGCGAGTTCAAAATGACCGTGAAATGGACGCAGGAAGACCGCTGGGACGACTCGGCCTATCGCGACGAGTTCACGATGCTGCAGGGCGACATGGACCGCATGGCCGGACATTGGCAGTTCAGCGCGGCGGGGGAGGGGCGGGAAACCCGCTTCGATTCGGTCGTGGATTACGAATATGACGTGCCGCTGATCGGGCCAATGGTCAAAAACCTCATCAAAAAGAAGATGACCGAGAATTTGTCGGCGACCA
>JBBRNU010000456.1:0-4360 GCA_038230115.1 Chthonomonadales bacterium
CCGCGCCGCTTCTTTATCGTCGTCTTCGTCCTCGTCTTCGCAGGAAACCGTATCTTCCTGCGGGTCGGTCAGGCCGAAGTGTTCGAGATTGAGGCTGTAGGCGGGCGTGCAGCGGGTTTCACAGCGCGAAAACGTACACGACTGCTGGCTGACAGCCTCCAGGTCCGGCCCGACGATGCCATAAACGCGGCCATTCGACGCGCGCACCGTTAATTTTTGGGCCAGGTGTTCGCCTTGCACGGAGTTACGGAGCAGGTCGGACAATCGTTCCGTGAGCAGGCAGCGACGGATCACCAGAAACGAGGGCGAGCCTTCCAGACCAAGCGGCTCGGAATAAATCTGATAATGCGGACAACGTTGGGAAGTTCCTGCGTTCATCGGGGATGTGCCTCCTTTGTCAACCCGTATCTACCCGGCGGCGATTGCGATGATTTCGCGCCGCCGTTTTGCGGCCCGGTCTCGCTTGCGGTTCTGGCGAGCGGCGTTTCCGCCGTCCCGTGCGCCATTTGTCGGCGCGCAGGCTTTGGGCAATGAATCGTTATTTCTTGTCTGCCCGCTCGATTTCCTGCGTATGGCGAAACTTTGGCGCGAAAAAGGCCGGGCAAAGTCTGCGCTTGCCCGGCCTGCAATTCACGTTTCCACTTGCGCCGAAGCCCGCCGCATTTAACCGTGCCAGTCTACGTCCGTGACTTCTTTGGCGTGGGCCACGATGAAGTCGCGGCGCGGCTCGACCTTATCGCTCATGAAGATGTCGAACATTTCCAGCGCGGCGGTCAGGTTTTCGGCGTCAATCTGCACCTTCGCCAGACGACGCTTGTCCACTTCCATCGTGGTTTCGGCCAGGTCGCGGGCGTCCATCTCGCCCAACCCCTTGAAGCGCGTCACCATCACGTCGCGCTTGCTGCGGTAGTTCTTCAAGATCGCGTCGCGCTCCGCCTCGTTCTTGGCGTAGTACTGATCGTTTTTGCCGACCTTGACGCGATACAGCGGCGGCTGCGCGATGTAGACATGTCCGCCCTCGATGAGCGGGCGCATGAAGTACCAGAAGAACGTCAGCAGCAGAGTGCGGATATGGTCGCCGTCCACATCGGCGTCCGTCATGATAATGATTTTATCGTAGCGGAGTTTCGACAGGTCGTAGCCGCCCTTCTCTTTATCCTTGCCGTTCTTCACTTCCAGCAGTTCGGAGTCTTCGTCTTCGGGCGCGACCTCTTCGCTTTCGCTGCCATACGAGATGCCGGTTCCGAGCGCAGTGATCATGGCCCGAATCTCTTCGTTTTCCAGCACCTTGTCCACGCGCGTCTTGCCCGAATTGATGATTTTGCCGCGCAGGGGCAGCACGGCCTGCGTGCGCCGATCCCGGCCCTGCTTGGCCGGCCCGCCCGCCGAGTCGCCCTCGACGATAAATAGCTCGCAGTTCTTGGGGTTGCGGTCGGAGCAGTCGGCCAGTTTGCCGGGCAGCGAGTTGGATTCGAGCGCGCTCTGCCGCTTTACCAGATCGGCGGCTTTGCGGGCCGCATCTCTGGCCCGCTGCGCCGTCAGGGATTTTTCGATGACCTTGCGCCCGACAGCCGGGTTCTCTTCCAGATACTCGTTCAATTTCTCCCCGACGACCGAGTTGACGATGCCCTCGATGTCGCCGTTCGCCAGCTTGACTTTGGTCTGCGACTCGAACTGCGGGTTCGTCAGTTTGACGGAAATAACCGCCGACAGCCCTTCGCGCACGTCGTCGCCCGTGAAGTTGACGTCTTTTTCTTTCAGCAGGCCGTTTTTGCGGGCGTAGTTGTTCAGGACGCGGGTCAGGGCCGTCTTGAAACCCGACAGGTGCGTGCCGCCATCCGGCGTGTTGATGTTGTTGGCGAAGGTCAGGATGGTTTCCTGGTAGCTCAGGTTGTATTGCAGGGCGATCTCGACAATCGTCGTATCGCGCTTGCCCCCAAAGTAAATCGGCTTGTGCAGCGGGTCTTTGGTCTCGTTCAGATGCTCGACATACTCGGCCAGACCGCGCGGATAGTGGTACACTTTCGTGACCGGCTTCACGGGCTTGGCGACGGCGGTCGCGATAGCGCCCTCGGTTCCTTCCGCGGCGGCAGCAACCTCCATCTCATCTACCGGTTCCGGGTCGCGCTCGTTCGTAAACGTCAGCGTGGTTTCTTTGTTCAGATAGGCCAGTTCGCGCAGGCGGCGCTCGATCTTTTCGGCGTCGTACTGGAAGTCGGCGAAAATCTCCGGGTCGGCGTGCCAGCGCACGAGCGTGCCATGCTCGCCGGGCTTGGCCTTGCCGATGACCTTGAGTTTCTCGACCGTATTGCCGCGTTCGAAGCGCATCTTATGAATTTTGCTGTCGCGGGTCACGGTCACTTCGAGCCAGTCCGCCGTCGCGTTGACGCACGACACGCCCACGCCGTGCAGCCCGCCCGACACCTTGTAAGCGCCGCTGTCGAACTTGCCGCCCGCGTGCAGCTTGGTCAGGGCCAGTTCGACGCCGGGCATTCCGTATTGCTCGTTCATGTCCACGGGAATGCCGCGTCCGTTGTCCAGCACCGAAACGCTGCCGTCTTTGTAAAGCGTCACGTCAATTTGGGTGCAGTGTCCGGCCATCGCCTCGTCCACGGCGTTGTCGCTGACCTCGACGAACAGGTGATGCAGGCCTTTGGCGTCGGTTCCGCCAATGTACATCGCGGGGCGTCGGCGCACCGCTTCCAGCCCTTCCAGCACCTGAATCTGGTTGCCGGTGTAGGCGGCGGAAACGTGACCGGCGCTGCCGATGTTTTCCAGTTCCGCAGCCTCGGTAGCGCGCTCTTGCGCCGTTCGCGGTTTGACGGGGGCTTCGCCGTCCAGGAGGTTCGGCGAATTGGTATCGTCCAGGCGGATTTTTGTCGCCGTCTTGGTTGCCATAGCGGGAAACTCCTCCGCTCGCGCTCGCTTCCCGTTCGCTGCGGATCGGGAGTAGCAACGAGTGTCAATGTCTTTTGACGACTTCGTAGTAGATACAGTATTATAGCACAAAAACGTTCTTAAGTCAAATCAACCGGGCGAAATGACGCGGCGAAACGGATCAAAAACCCGCTCGAATGTCTACTATTTCGTTCACTCTCTTTCAGACGATAATTTCGGAAACGAGCGGGAAATTTCCTGCACGATTTTCAGCGGGGCGAACCGGCTCCAGGGGGGCGGAATAGCGTTCCCGACGGACGCAAACCGGCGTTCCCAACGCGGGCAAATCGGCGCAATTGACGCCGCGCGCGGCAGGCGGTATAATTTCGATGTCGCGCAGGTTCGGGAAGCGAACGCTGAAGTTGGCCCGACCGCGGCAGGACAGGGCGAGAAATTTGAGGAATTTCATGACAGACCGAACAAACGCGCCGGGGTGCGGACGCCTTTTCGTGCTTTCCGGGCCGTCGGGCGTGGGCATGGTTTCCCTGCTGGCCCGGCTATTCGCCGACCTGCCGCGCGTGGCCCGCAGCGTGAGCGCGACGACGCGCGCCCCGCGCCCCGGCGAAACCGACGGCGTGGACTATCATTTCGTCACACGAGCGCAGTTCGAGGCCGACATTGCCCGCGACTACTTTTTCGAGTACGCCCGCTACGGCGACAATCTCTACGGCACGCCGCGCGACAAGGTGGACGCGCAGCGGGCAGGCGGTCTGGATGTGTTTCTGGAGATCGAGGTGCAGGGAGCGCAGATCGTGCGGCGTTTGTGTCCCGACGCCATTCTGGTTTACGTGCAGCCGCCCTCGCTGGAGGAATTGGAACGACGTCTGCGTCAGCGCGGAACCGAAACCGAGGCGGCCATCGCGCAGCGACTCGGCATCGCGCAGGCTGAACTGGAGTGTTTGGAGCAGTACGACTACAACATCGTGAACGATGATCTCGACGCCGCGACCGACGCTCTGCGCGCTATCGTCGTCGCCGAGCGGCATCGAATCCGGCGGGCGACATGACCGCGCCACAAACGGGCGACGACTTCGGCGGAACGCAGCGAAGCGATGGCCTTCCGACAGCGGCCAAGGGCGAAGACTTCGATACGCCGACACCGGCGGACGACCTTCCCGCGCTGCCTTCGGGAGACGCCGGGCCGCTCCATGGCAAGCGCGTTCTGCTGGGCGTATCTGGCAGCATCGCCGCTTATAAAGCCGCCGATTTGTGCAGCCAACTGGGCAAACTGGGGGCCGAAATTCACGTTGTCCTGACGCCTCATGCCGCGCAATTCGTGGGCGCGGCCACGTTTCGCGCTCTGACCCGCAACCCCGTCCTGACCGATACGTTCGACGAGCCGCACGCCCGGCGCATCGCGCACATTGACCTGGCCCAATCCGCCGACCTGGTGATTGTCGCGCCCGCTTCGGCCAACGTTCTC
>JBBRNU010000457.1:0-4336 GCA_038230115.1 Chthonomonadales bacterium
AAGCGGCCTGCTGGCGCAGGTGGGCGGCATTTTGCAGCCCGCGATTGCCCGCATTACGGGCGATGGCGCGAAGGCCACGCCGGAAATGGCTGAGCAGGTCGCGCGCAGCTTGGCGGACAACCCGGCCTTTCTCGCCGCCCTGCAGGAAGCGCTGACCGCGCCCAAACCGATGCAGGCGGTCATCGAAGTCCAGGCCGAAGAGCCGTCCCTGCCGGTTGTCGCAACGTCCGGCGCAAAGAAACCGGTCTCGGCAAACGCGGCAAAATAGTCGCCTGCGTTGGCAAGCAGGCTGGGTTTCGATGAACAGCGGCAGCGCGTATGCGCTGCCGCTGTTCGTGTTGCGCGCTTTTTCTAACTCGCCCGTTATGAAGCGCGATGGGAACGCCGCCGCGCCAGCGTCAGACCGCTCATGCTCAGGCAGGCCAGCAGCGCTACCGTGCCGGGTTCCGGCACGGCGGCGAGAGCCAGTTCGTTGGGCGCGAAAATGGTGACGAAGTTGGTTTTGGGCGGGTCGTTGGCGAAGGGATCGCTGAAGTAGAAGTCGAGCGGAACCGTCGTGTACAATACGCTGCCCGCGCCGTACCCATACGAAAACGCCACCGACTGCGCCGCGCCCGCCCCGTCGGAAAGCAGGCTGACCGCGCCGACCGGCAGCGTCGCGGCGTCGGCATAGCCGTTTACGGAGCTGTTGCCGCCACTCAGGTCGGCCCCGGTCAGGTGTCCGAACGGGCCGTCCGTCAGCAGCGAGGCGGTCTCCACGTTGACGATGGACGCATTTGGGTCGAATGCGCCGAGCGGGACGAGGCTTACGCCCGCGCCGCCGGGCAGCAGGCCGCTGTCGGTCGCGGAAGCGTCGTTGATGATCAGGCTGCCGCCGTTTTGCACGAACGCGGCGAGGTCGCTTTCGCGGTTTTGCAGTTCCAGCGAAAGCCCGCCGGGAACCGTGTCAATCAGCACGATTTGGGCGGACGCGAAGTCGAATGTCGTGATGTCGTTGATCGCGACGGGTGTGAGACCGTTGGCCGTGATCGCGCCGACCGGCCCGGCGTCGCCCGGCGTGAAATCCGTGAAGTAGCCGACTTTCTGCGCGCGAACCGGGGCGCTCAGAGCGAGCGCTCCCAATCCGGCGAGCGTCAGCCCGGTCCATCGAGTTTGCATGGAAGATCGCATGGGTATCCTGTCCTTATTGGCGAAAATTTGAGAAAAGGCCCGCCTCTGGAATGCCGTGCGCGAAGGGCGAACTGCATCCCGGACGCGAGCCTGCGTTTCCGGCGCGCGGCGTCAGAAGGTATCGGGCGCGCGGCGCTAAAGTGTAGACGATCAGCGGCTGTCGAGAGGCAGACCCGGCAGAGTTGGCGTCTTTTCACGCCGTACCGCCTGCAGTTGCAGCGGGTTGATGTTCAGGAGCGTCAGAATGGTCGGCGCGACCTGCGTGGTCTGCACCGGCGTCTTGATGACCATCGCGCCCGTGAAGAGCGGGCTGGAAACCAGCAGCGCGACATTGGTGTCGTTGGTCGTGAAGCCGCCATGCTCCGAAATCTTTTTACTGCTGCCGGTATAGATGACGCCCATGCGCGGCTTGACGATGATGTCCGGGGTGCGCGGATCGAGGCCCGGCCCCACGCCTGGCGCGTTGAACATCAGGGTCAGGCTTTCGCCGGACAGCAGTTCCTCGATGCCCAGATTCTGCGCGACGGGCGTGTTGAAGTTGGTTCCGGTCGCGGCGGGGCCATTCGCGGCGCGCAGGGCGGCGACGTCGGCGGCAGTCTGCGCGGGATTATTCAGCCAGAGCAGCGAAATGTCGTCCGTCTTGTCAAAAGCGATATTGGAGCCGAGAACGTTGTCCAGGTTGGACTGCCCGATTTTGAGCAGGTTGTTGATGTCGGTCGGCGACTGCCCGTGCTTGGCGGTAACAATGATCATGGTGGAGTTGGCGAGACCGCGCGCGTTGAGTTCGGCGACGAACTTACCAATGCGATTGTCCACGTAGTTCAGGGCGTCGGTCAGTAGGGGCGACGGGCTGATCCCGTTGTCGGTGTAGCCGCCGCGCCGCGCGTCAATCTTGTCTTTTTGCAGTTTCTGGCCGACGCTGACGGCCTGAAAGTTCATCCCGAAGAGGGCGGGAACCGCGCCGACCGGATTGCCTGCATGGTCTTTGCCATCAATCTCGTTGAGAATGGCGTTGACCTTGACGTTGTCGTAGGTTTCGACGGCGGCAAGCGCGTCCGTCGGCGTTGTCGCTCCCGCGAGCGCGGTCGGGCCGTCGCCGAAGTTGTTGAGCGGAACAATCGGCGCGTTGATCTCCGGCAAGTATAAGTCGTCCAGGTTCGGCCCGGTCGGACCGTTGACGATTTCGTAGGAAAGGTGCTTGTCGGCCCAGGCGGTTCGCAGCCCGGCCTGCTTGATGACGTTGAAAATCGTGTTGACGCGCAGGAAACTATGCGGATAAACGGGCGTGTTGTCGGCGCGGCGCGGCAGATGGGTCGCGTCAATGCCGCCCCCGCCGTTGATCAGGGACGAGTCGAGGTCAATGGTTTCGTCATAGACGACTTCGGCGCCGGGATTGGCGGGCAGCGGCGCTCCGGCGTCGGCAATCGAGGCGTACAGGCTGCGATCCCACGAGTCGTCGTACCAAACGCCGGTGGAAACGGGCGTGCCGCCCGTGACGAGCGCCATCAGGCCGGGGAAGGAATCGGAGGGCTTGGAGCAAAAAGCCTGCGTGTAGGTCGCGCCGTGCGCGCTCAAACCGGCCAGCGCGCCGCCGGGGTTGATGTTGCGCGTGTAATTCGCCAGGTCTACGGCGTGCAGGCCGTCCACGCTGATGAGCAGGACGCGCTTGATCGGCCCGGAACCGGGTCGCTGGGCCTGCGCGGGCGCAAGCGCCAAGACGCCGAGCGCAGCCAATCCGCAGGCGAACCCGGACTTACGTACAAAATGCATTGCATTCCTCCATGAACATGAAATAGAATTGCAAGCGTAAGACGTGGGTTCGTATTGGGCCAATCGGCGCTTCCGGCTACCACGTCCTTATGCCAGCCAGCGGAGATTATACGGGGCAATTGTTATCTTTCAATTAAGTCCCGATTAAGCCAATGTTAAATCTCTTGTCTGGAGGATTGAGAAGGGGTACGTTTGTACCTGAATAAGCCCGCTATCCATTCCACAAAAAGCGCTGGAATGGCTGCCGGCGAGTGCATTTCGATTTTATATCCTCCGCCAGAACGCAACCGCCTATTCTTTGTTCGTTCCAACCGCGCCGTGACAAAATACCAGGTGACCGGTATAACACTGGTAATGTACATTCACCCACAAACCGCCCCGGATTTTTCAGGCCTGGAATCCATGGGGCAAAGCGAAGCGAAGGAGCTTTGGAATGAACACCCTACACAGTCAACTCACCGACGAGCCGGAAACGGCCTCTGGAGACCAAACCATTCTTTCGGATGCTGCGCGCCTTGACCGGCGCGTCTTCCTGCGCCGCGCCGCCCTCGCGGGAACCGCCGCGCTGCTTCCCCTGACCGGATTGATGACCGCCGCCCGGCCAGCCCTCGCGAATCATGGTTATCGCCTCAACCGGGGCGATACCGCTATTCTCCGGTTCCTGGCAGCCGCAGAATTGATCGAAAGCGACCTGTGGCTGCAATACAACGAACTCGGAGGCGTGCAGGACAACGAACTCCCTGGCAGCGCGGCGGGAAGCGCGCCCTATATCAACGCCCTTGAGCAGTTGGACGGGGATATGCCGCAGTACATTCACGACAATACCGAGGATGAATTTACCCACGCCGCCTTCCTCAACGCCTACCTGATTTCGCGGGGAAGAGAACCTGTCAACCTTGACCGGTTTCGCACCTTGCCGAGCAGTCGGGCAACCGGGGCGCAGCAAATCGGACGGCTTACCAACCTCATGCAGCTCACTGTGGACACCAGTTGGTACACGCGCTACCGCAGTCGCGCGCACAACCCGGACCTCAATCCTGGATTTGTTTTCCCCCAGGCCGTTCCGAGTTTGAGCAGCGGGCGGTTTCCGGCCATTCCCAGAAGCGATGCCGACTTGACGCCGCAAGACCATATCCAGGCTATCGCCAACACGGCAGGCTTCCATTTCGGGTTTATCGAGCAGGGCGGCAGCAGCCTTTACCCGACGCTGGCGCTGCGGGTGACCGATCTGGAGGTATTACGCATCCTGCTCAGTATTGGCGGCGTGGAGGTCGCGCATTTCCAGACCTGGCACGACAAGGGGGGCAATGCGGTTACAGACCCGCTGGCTCCTCTGACCGACCCGACCAACCCGGCATTGACGTTTCCGAACCTCAATGTCTCTCCGGGCGGGGAG
>JBBRNU010000458.1:0-4330 GCA_038230115.1 Chthonomonadales bacterium
ATCGAGCCGCTCGGCAACGACGTCGAGATGTATTTGAAGGCCGGGGACGTGTCGCTGACGGCGATGATTGACAGCGCCTCGCAGGCCAAAATGGGCGACCGTATCGAGGTCGTGCTGGACATGAACAAGACGCACCTCTTCGACAAAGAGACCGAGCAGGCGCTGTACTGACGCGCCCCGCGCAGGCGTTCGCCGGACGCGCGGGGCCGGGCTTCGCGACGCCGCCAACGCAAGACAGACGAAAGACGCAGGTTCCGCACATGGCCGTCGCTTCCAGCAAAACGGTTGATACTGCCGCCGCGAAATGGACGCTTGAGGAATTCAATCGCCTTCCCGAAGGCCCGCCGCGCTTCGAGTTCGAGGAAGGAAGGTTGGTTCCCATGACGTCGCCCAGACATAAACGCCAGATGCTGCTTCTGCGGCTTGGATTTCGGCTCGACCAGTTCGTCAGCGCCAATCCTCTTGGGATCGTCGCGGCGGAAGTGGATGTGTATCTGCCGGACGGTCGCGTGTACATTCCCGACCTGAGTTATCTCGCGCCCGAACATCAAACTTATCTCGACCCTGCCGACGACAAAATACATGGGCGCCCGATCTTGTCGTGGAAATTCTCTCCGACGACAAAGCCCGCGACACCGTGCAGAAGTTCAATGTGTATCATTGCAACGGCGTCCGCTGGTATTGGATCATTGATCCCAACGCGCTGACGGTCATGGAGTATCAGGCGACGCCGCAGGGCTATCTCGCCGTCGCCGCCATAGACGCAGGCGAAGCGTTCCGCCCGCAGGCCTTCGACGGCCTGACAATCCACCTTGCCGAAATGATGGGCGCGACTCCGGCCTGAAGGGTTCAACTTGCAAGAGATAACTCGCTTGGAAACTCCGACGCAGGCGTATCGCGCTTCAGAACGAACGAGGCCTCTTTTACACGCAGCGCGCATGAGCAAGAGACGACACGGTGGATAATAAAAACCCGCCTCCCCCGCAGACAACAATTTCAGCAAACGCGGCAGACGCTTCCATGCTGCCCTCCCTCCCTCCCGACAGCCTCTACCGGGCGCGTGAAATCGGCATTTATCATGCGCTGGAAGCGCCCGGCCCCTGTGATGAACACGACCATCCCGAAGTGCAGATCATGATCACGTTCCCGCGCGCCTCGTACCGGGTCGCCTGGCAGAACGAACTCGGCGCAAAACGGCAGCGGCAGTTTACCGGCGCGGGCGTCAACATCGTTCCTTCGGGACAGCCGCATGGTTTCGACTGGCATACCGAAGACCGGCTGCTTTCCCTCTATCTGGCCCCGAACTTTCTCGTTCGCCTGGCGGCGGAACTGGGCGCGTCGGGCCAGCGGGAAATACAGGCGCAGTGGGGAGTGAAAAACCCGCTCATCCAGCAGATCGGCCAGAACCTCTGGCAAGAGTTTCAGGAGGACGCAGCGCCCAGTTCTCTCTATGTCGAGTCCGTGGCGACCGTGCTGGCCGTTCACCTGCTCCGTCAGCAAACCCCCTCCCTCCCCGTTCCCCGATACGACATCGGCGGCCTTTCCCCCCGCAAACTGCGGCAGACGCTGGATTACATTCAGGCGCATTTGCAGCATGAGATTGCTTTGCAGGCGCTGGCGAATGAAGTCCATCTGGAACGCCACCACTTCGCGCACGCTTTCAAGCAGTCCACCGGCATTTCCCCTTATGAGTTTGTGCTGCGCTGCCGCATCGAGCGCGCCGCCCAAATGCTTGCCGCTACGAACGAAAAGATTCAGGAGATTGCCGGCGCAGTCGGGTTTTCCGATGCCGGACAATTCGCCCGGCAATTCAAGCGTATCGTCGGCATCGCTCCGCGTTCCTACCGCGAAACAAAACGATAGCAAGATTCCCCCAGAACCGCAAGTTCCTTCCAAACTTCCTTTCCATGACGGCGTAATTTACATCGCTTGCTTGCGACGCCGCCTTGCCTGCCCCTGCCAAAACGCGGCTCAGGCTACGAAAGGAAATCATGTCTTCAACTTACGACGCGCCCATTCCGTCGCACCGCTTGAAAAGCCTGCGTGATTATGTGGATGCCCTGCAAGCCATTGACGAGCTTCAGGTGATCGAGCGCGAGGTGGAACTGGATTTGGAAATCGGCGCAATTTGCCGCCGCTGCTACGAAACCGGCGCGTCCGCTCCGCTTTTCACCAATATCCGGGGCGTGGAAAAGGGATTCCGCGTGCTGGGAGCGCCCGCAGGATTAAGTTCTAAACGCGGACAGCGGCTTGCGCGATTGGCGCTCTCGCTGGGATTGCCGCCGACCGCAGCCGGGCGCGATCTGGTGGAAGCCCTCGTCGCCGCCCGCGCTAAAGCGCCCCTGCCGCCGCGCAGCGTGCAAACCGGCCCGTGCAAGGAAAACATCCGTCTGGGCGAGCAGGTTGACCTCACCCGGCTGCCCGCGCCCCTGCTCCATGAGGGCGATGGCGGGCGTTATATCAATACCTATGGGGTTTTTGTGGCGCAGACCGTAGACAAAACCTGGACGAACTGGAGCGTGGCCCGCGCCATGCTGTCCGACAAAAACCACATGACCGGCATCGTCGCGCCCAATCAGCATCTGGGCATGGTGTTCCAGACCTGGAAAGACGCGGGACGGGATATGCCCTTCGCCCTCGCCCTGGGCGCGGAACCGGCCCTTCCGTTCGTCGGCGGAATGCCCCTGCCCGCGCACGTGAACGAGGCCGATTATCTGGGCGCTTACTTTGGCGAGCCAATCGAGGTCGTCCCGTGCGAGACCGTAGCGTTGACGGTTCCCGCCACAACGGAAATCGTGCTGGAAGGAACGCTGTCGGCGACCGAAACCGCGCCGGAAGGCCCGATGGGAGAGTATGCCGGGTACTTGTGGACGGGCGAATCGTCGCCGCGCCCGCGCTACCACGTCACGGCGATGACGTATCGCAACGACCCCATCCTGCCCATTTCCGTAGCGGGCGAACCGACCGAGGAAAATCACACCGCCTGGGGCGTTCCCAATGCCGCCGAGATCGTTTATGAACTGCGGCAGGCCGGGTTCCCGGTCGTGATGGCCTGGTCGCCGTTTGAGAGCGCGCTTCACTGGTGCGTGATCACCGTGGAGCGCGGTTGGCGGGCGAAAATGGGAATGGACGCTTCTGCGTTCTGCCGGGCCGTCGGGGAAATTCTGCTCAAAGGCAAAGCGGGCGGCGGTCTGCCCAAGTACCTGATCATGAACGATGATATTGACCCCACGAACACCGCCGAAGTGGTGTGGGCGTTCGCCACCCGGAACCATCCCGGCAGTCAGGGCGAGGAACTCTTCGACAACGAAAACACCACGCCCCTCGTGGCGTTCCTCAAGAAAAATGAAAAGGCCAACGCCCACATGACGAAGGTGGTTTATAACTGCCTGCCCCCCGATGATTGGGAGGACAAACTCCCCAAGCGCGCCTCGTTCGCCCACGACTACGCCCCGGAACTGCAGCGGAAGGTCTTGCAGAACTGGGCGGCTTACGGTTTCACCCGCTAAACGCGCTCAGGACTCAGAAAAGGAAGCCGACATCATGCGTAACCCAACCTACGCCGAAGCCCAAACCGCCAAAGTAGCCGGTATCACGCGCACGCTGCCGGGCGTGTCCCCGGAACAGATGCTGCCGCACATGAAAGCCGAGGCGCAGCTGGCCTGGGATTTGTACCGACAGGGCAAAATCAGCGAAAACTACATGCGAACCGATGGCGGCGGGGCCATGACCCTCTTCAACTGCCGCACCGTGGAGGAGGCAAAAGCCATCGGGGATCAATTTCCGCTCGTGCAGGCCGGTTTTATCACTTTCGAGTACCTGCCCCTGGGCGCGTTCACGCCCTGGCAAGGCCTGTTCAACGACGCGCCCCGAAACGAAGAAAGCCCCAACAGCAAGGAAATCGAGGAAAACCAGCCATGAAAGCGCTTCAACTTGTCGCCTTCAACGAACCAATGCAGATCGCCGACGTTCCCGCGCCCGCCGCGCCCAAACCCGATGAGGCCATCGTGCAGGTCAAGGCGTGCGGCATCTGCCGCACCGACTGGCATCTATGGCGCGGCGACTGGACGTGGGGCGGCATCCACCTGCCGCTGCCGTTCATTCTGGGGCATGAAATGGCGGGCGTCGTGACCGAGGTCGGAAGCCAGGTGACGGCGGTCAAAGCGGGCGACCGGGTCATCGTGCCGTTTCACATGGCGGACGGAACGTGCGCGTACTGTCAGGCGGGGCGGCAGAACCTGTGCGATGGTCTGCATACGCTGGGAACGGACTGGCCCGGCGCGTTCGCCGAATATGTTCAAGTGCCACACGCCAACTTGAACTGCATTCC
>JBBRNU010000459.1:0-4299 GCA_038230115.1 Chthonomonadales bacterium
ACGGAAACGCCTCGACGCCGCCTTGACGAAACGGCTAGATTTTGATTTTGAACACGCAGTACTCGACGAAGCGCAGCAGCCACGTCATCATGACGAGCGAGAGGCACACAATGATGATGACCTCGACGGAAAGCGAGCCGGTAACCTCATTGGCGATTTTGGCTCCGACGCCACCCGAATGGCCTGTTAGCGACACTTTGCTGATCAGGCCGTCCAGACCGTTCATCCCGCTGCCAATCATGGCCCGTAGCGGCTCGAAGTTCAGGGCGACGAAGAGCGGAACCATGACCGTCGCGAGCGGCGACAACAGTTGGTACTTTTTGCGCTGATGCTCGTTGTAGATGATGCAGTTGCGGCAGCGCTCCCGTTTTTGCCCCATCGTCAGGTGCGGATTGGTCGGGATGCGAACGCCGTTGGGACCGGGCCGCGTCGCAATCTGCGCCCGCGTCGTCTGCTCGCTGCTGGTGATCAGGTCGCCGATGGCGACGAAACCCGACTGCTTGCCAATTGCGGCGGCCCCTGCCATCGGAGCCTCTTTCCCGTCGCTCATTGCAAGCAGAATGATGTTTTCCTCGCACATACACCCGACGCGCTCTTTCCAGCATTTGGTTTTGGCGTGGAAAATCGGGCATTTTTTGCGGATACCTTCGCGGCAAAACGGCAATTGCCAGCATTTGGCGAGCGCGCCGATCAGGGCTTTCGGGTGGTCTTCCTTCTCTACGTCTTTGCCATAGGTCATGGCGGTCAGGTCTTGTCCGTAAATTTTGTCGTGGACGTTCAAATAAACCTGCCGCAGCAGCAGGGCGATGCCGGGAAGACCGATCACCAGCGCGGTGCGGTGAATCGTTTCCAGCGTCAATTCCGAAGCGGCCCCGGATTTGTAGTGCGCGGCGTCGCCCGCGAAGAGGACGTTGATGAGCAATTGCAGCCCGAACGCCATGAACGCGGCGATCACCAGCAGAATGCCGCCCAGCGCCTGCTGTTCGTAATAGACGATGACCGCGCTGACAATCGTGACGAGCAGGCTGAGGTTGAGCCAGGTGGAAAGCGACTGAATGAGTTGCAGCGCGTGGGCCTGCGCCGCCTTGTCCATGCCCTGGACATTGGCGATGCTGCCGGAAAACAGCCCCCACAGCAGATAGCCGTACAAAAGAAGCGTGACCGCCAGCGAAATTTTGAACGCGGTCGCGGCGATGTCGGTGATTGTAGTAACGAGGCGGCTCGTGTCGGCGCCCCGACCCTGGCTTTGCGTAATTGGCACGGCGGTTCACCTGTACTTTCACAAACCCCGGCGGAGCCGGTTTCCGCCGCCCGGAAAGGGGCGCGCTCGGCGGAAAACGAAACTCCGGGACGGCGGATTGACGCGGACGAACCTTGGGGAGAAGCTACTTGACGCGCTCAAGATAGGTATCGGTGCGGGTGTCCACTTTGACTTTATCGCCGATGTTGACGAAAAACGGAACGTTGATGACGGCTCCGGTTTCGAGCGTGGCCGGTTTGCCGCCGCCCGAAGACGTGTCGCCCTTGAAATTGGGGTCGGTGTTGGCGACTTCCAGCTCGACGAAGGCGGGCGTTTCGGCTCCCAGAATGCGCTCGTCGTGTTCGATGACGTTGACTTCCATGCCATCTTTCAAATATTTGAGCGAGTTTCCGAAGGCGGCGGCGTTGACGCTGACCTGATCGTAGGTTTCCGGGTGCATCAGGACGTATTCGTCGTCCTGCTTGTAGAGGTACTGCATCGGATGGCGGTCGAGGATCGCCTGCTCGAACTTTTCGCCCGCGCCAAACGTCTTTTCCACGACGCTGCCGGTTCGCAGGTTCTTGAGCTTGGTTCGCATCACGGCCCCGCCTTTGCCGGGCTTGTGGTGCTGAAACCAGACGATGGTGAAAATGTCTCCATCCAACAGTATGGATACGCCGTTTTTGAAGTCGGCGGTATCAATTTTCGGCACGGCTCGCTCCTCCTGAAAGCGGCGCACGATGACGCCGCGCTACGCGCTGAAACCCAAAAGGTTCCAAAGAGTATAGCATAAACTTTCAGGGAGTGGCAACCGAGCGAGCCGGTGGCAGGCGCGCGTCCCGGACGCGGCAAGCGCGCATCACTGGATGGCGGGCCGGATGGCCCTGCCATCTTAGCAAACGTTTTCATTGAATTAGACGTAGATTGTTCCGTCGGGTTACGTGGAATTTTGTTTACTTTTGCGCGTTTATTTTTGTAGTCCCTTCGACGCGCCGCCAGAACAACCTAACCACTCCCGTCGCCCATTGTGACAAGCCCGCGCGTGACAAAGTTTCGCCGCGCTTGTATTTCGCCGCCATCTCAATTAGTCCCTGCGCCCTTTCCGCAGTTTTGCGCTTTACAATCACGCAATGAAACCAAACGCCGCCGAGAAACCGCTCAAAATTCCGTTCGACAGCCTGACCCTGCGCGCCGTCGTCAGCGAACTGCAAGTCCTGCTGACGGGCGGGCAGATTCAGGACATTCGCCAGCCCGCCCCGACGGAACTGCGCCTCGCCGTTCGCAGTCAGGGCCAGAACTTCCTGCTGCTGATCGCGTGGGACGCGCAGTTCGCCCGCGCGCATCTGGTCACGTCCCGACGGCCCGGCCCCCCGTCACCGCCCAATTTCTGCATGGTCTTGCGAAAGTATCTCGAAAACGGCGTGATCGAGAAAATCCAACAGCGCGATTTCGACCGCGTGCTGGAAATCGTCGTGCAGTCACGCGACGATCAGGGCGAGCCGCGCCTCTTGACCCTCGTCGCCGAACTCATGGGCAAGCAGAGCAACGTGGTTCTGCTGGACGAAACGCGCCGCATTGTGGACGCCGCCAAGCGTGTCACGCACCGAATCAACCGCCTGCGCGAGACCCTGCCCGGCCTGCCCTATCAGCCCCCGCCCGCGTCGCCGGACAAATTCGACCCGCTGGCTCCCGACGCGCTAACGCCTTTGCTCGCCGAGTTCGCGGCTCGGCCCGTTGCAGAAGACGACAGCGACGCCTTGAGCGCGCTGCTGACGGCGCGGTTCGCGGGAATGTCGCCGTTTCTGGCGCAGGAGCTGGCGGCGCGGATATTTGCGGCTGCTGACGTGGAAACCGGGCTGCGGGCGGCGTGGGAGACTATTTTCGGGGCGTTGACGCGCGGCGCGCTGGAACCGATCACGGCGCGCGACGCGGGCGGAAGTTTGCAGGGCGCGTATCCGTTTCCGCTGCTTCAGGCGGGCGCGGCGCACTGGAAACAAACCCGAACCGACGACCTGAACGCCGCGCTGGAACAAACGTTCGCCGACCTGACTCAGCGCGCGGACGCCCAATCGGTCGCAGGCGAGCTGCGGGGTAAAATCGAGCGCGCCCTCCGTCGCTTGGAGCGGCAATTACAGGATGCAGAGCGTTCCCTGCGCGACGCCGAAATGGCCGAAGGGTACAAACAAACGGGGGAACTGATTCTCGCGAACATGTGGCAAATCCAGCCCGGCGCGGCGTCCGTTTCGGTGCAGGATTACTACGCCGCCGACTTTGCCGAGCGCGCCATTCCCCTCGACGTTCGCTTGACGCCGCAGGAAAACGCCGACCTGTGGTTTCGCCGCTACCACAAGGCGCGCGACGGCCAGCGCGCTGCGGAAGAACAGCGCGGCGAGATCATAGCCCGGCTGGAAAAACTGACGGACGCGCAGGAAAAGTTGACCGCGCTCGCCGACGCGGGCGAAATCCGCGCCCTTCGCGCCGACTTGCTGGCGCGCGGCCTGCTTCCGGCCACTTCGGACGCCGACGACGAAACCGACACCCGGTCTGCCCGCCTGCCGGATTTTCAGGGCCATAAAATCCGGCGCGTCATCACGCCCGAAGGCTACGAAATTTTGATTGGCGAAACCGCGACGGCCAATGATTTTCTGACCGCGCGCCTGGCCGCTTCCAACGATTACTGGCTGCACGTTCGGGCCGCGACGAGCGCGCACGTTGTGGTGCGGACGCACGGCAGGCCCGCCGACGTTCCCAAATCCGTCCTGACGCGCGCCGCCCGCCTGTGCGCGCAGCATAGCGGGCAGAAACACTCGTCGCTGATTTCCGTAGACTACACGCTTAAAAAGTACGTCCGTAAGCCGCGCGGCGCGGCCCCCGGCAGCGTGGACTACCAGCAGGAAACCACCCTGCACGTCGCGCCCGAATCGCAGGGTTGAAAATCAACCTGCTACTGACGCCCGCTCGCTCACGGCTTCACCTCATGCCTGCCCTTCTTATACAAGGAGAGGGGAACGAGAGCGTTAGGGTTGAGGAAACTCTTGGGTCTACCCTCATCCCCGGCC
>JBBRNU010000460.1:0-4296 GCA_038230115.1 Chthonomonadales bacterium
GCAAAACATTGCAGGCGCATCATCACGGTCTTGTCCGTCTGGTTCTCGATAATGAACCAGGAAGAGCCTGGCGGAACGAACGCTTTGCCTTTATAGGTCGTTCCCTTCGCATCGGCTGTCAGCAGAACGTCTTCCTTTTTGAAGGCGCTGCGGTCCTGACTCAGAATCGCTCGGTAGCCTCTGTTCGTGACCAGCGTGATGGAAAATGGCCCCTCCGATGTTATGACGAAGGTAAAAACGCCGCCGCGCCGGGAGACCACTTCCCGGTTCCACTCCAAGTGCGGCGCAATCGCTTTGCATTGATCCAAAAAGGCGGCGTTGGCTCGCGGTTTGCGAGGGCGTGACGTAGCGGATTTATCCGCCTTTGGGCCGGACTGCGAACTGGAAATTCCAAGCCCAGCCACCGCAAAGAGCAGGCCAAGCGTCGCCAGCCTAAAAAACCGTGTCTTCAAGTCAGCCTTCTCCCCAAGCGCAACTCAACGACCGAAGCCAGCATCAAGGCGCGTCCGATCTTCACGCGTAATATCTTCTTGTTTGCGGCGCATAAATTCTTCCGAACTCAATACTCCAGCATATTTACCTAGCGCAGATATACGACGGGAAGGCTTGGGTAAAGCCGCTGTGTCGCCCTTTGAAGAAGCCTTGTGTGATAGACGATTTGCCTTAGTCACGGACTGTTACTCACCTCTTCTACAAGTTCTATGCGGCAGAGCGCGCCAAGTTCTGAAGCGCGGGCCACGAAGTCAGCCGCCTCAATCGCATCTGATACGTATAGAGTAAAGGGTTTACCCGCCAGCAAGTCATCAAGTTTTTGCTTGGCTTGTGTAAGGGTAAGCAAACTATACTTCCTCAGGAGTTGGTTTAACGAAATGAGCAAAATCCCTTTCCGCCAGCCATAAAACAGCGCATTGGGCATTTCATTACCTTTCAAAATGACTCTTAAATCGTTGCTGATAATTATTGACGGATGCGCCAGGCACGTTTCTTTGATTTTTGTTTGCGCGCTAACCCTTGCAGATAGGCCAGGTTTTCTTGCGCGCGTTCATGATTGGGGTCGAAAAACAAGCATTTCTCGTAGGCGGCGATGGCAAAATCGTTCGCGCCCTGTCTTGAATAGGCAAGCCCTAAAGCAAAATGCAACGGCGCATATTCAGGGTAGAGTTGGCTGAAGCGGAGGAAATTTTCGATAGCTTCGTCGAACTTATTTTGCTTTGCGAGCAGGCAGCCAACCACGAAAATCGTCTTTGCGTTATTGGGACGCAGTTCATCCGCTTTTTGAAAAGCTTCTAGCGCCTCCGCCGATCTGCCCAATTTAAGATAAGCAGCCCCAGCCAATAGAAAGCTTTGTAACTTTTCGGGTCCAAGCGCAGAACCTGACGACAGGCTTCCGCCGACTCCTGCCAATTCTCCATTTGCGAATAAAGATAACTCAGCATCCCATAAACGTCCGCCATATCCGGGCGATGTTCGAGCGCCGTTAGGAAACAGCGTCGCGCACGCTCGAACTCGTTCTGATCAAGATACAAAATTCCTAAATTGACATGCGCCTCATAAAAATCAGGTTCGATAGTGATGGCTGCCCGGTACGCTTCTTCAGCATCCTTCCGACTGCCCAACTCCTCCAAAACCCACCCCAGATTCATGTGGGCGAGCGCAGCCGTCGGGTCGAGGCGAACGGATGCTTCGAGTTCGCGCTTCGCCCCTTCCAGGTCGCCCTGTTGGGTAAGCGCGAAGCCTGCCGTATGATGTTCGTGAGCGGGATCAGCCATCGTGAGGGAACTCCCCAGGAACCGCGCGTCAACCCGCGTTCGCTGCTTCGTTTTCAAGGTTTGGTTTACGAGAAGCCGGCTACGGCGTGCGGCGTGTAAGGTTCTTCGAGCGACGCAATTTCTTCCGGCGACAGTTTCAGCGCGAGCGCGCCCAGGGCGTCTTCCAGATGGTTCAGTTTCGTCGCGCCGATGATGGGAGCGGTGACAAATGGTTTCGCCAGCATCCACGCCAGGGCGACCGACGCCATCGGAACCGCGTGATCGGCGGCGACCTGACCGACCCGCTCCACGATCCGCCGGTCGGATTCCTCGCTCGCGGCGTACAGGGTCTTGCCGAAGGGGTCGGAATTCGCCCGCTCCGTGCTTTCCCGCGCCTCCCACGAACGGGTCAAACGCCCCCGCGCCAGAGGACTCCACGGGATTACGCCGACGCCCTCCTCCTGACACAAGGCCATCATTTCCCGCTCTTCCTCGCGGTATAGCAGGTTGTAATGGTTCTGCATCGAGACGAAGCGCGTGAAGTCGTGCCGGTCGGCGAGATACAGCATCTTGCAGAACTGATAGGCGTACATCGAGGACGCGCCGACATAGCGCGCTTTGCCCGCCTTCACGATGTCGTGCAGCGCTTCCAAGGTCTCTTCGATGGGCGTGTCGCGGTCGAAGCGGTGAATTTGATAAAGGTCTACGTAGTCCATGCCGAGCCGCCGCAGGCTCGCGTCAATTTCGGTCAGGATCGCCTTGCGCGACAGGCCCGCGCCGTTCACGTCGGGGCGCATTCGCCCGTGCGCTTTGGTGGCGATAACGAGTTCCTCGCGCCTGCCGAAATCGCGTATGGCCCGCCCCAGAATCTCTTCGCTCGTGCCGTCGGAATAGACATTGGCGGTATCGAAAAAGTTGACGCCCATGTCGAGCGCTCGCTGCAAAAACGGACGGCTTTGTTCTTCGGGAAGCGACCAGGGATGCGAGCCGCGCTCCGGGACGCCGTAGCTCATGCAGCCCAAACAAATACGCGAGACCTTGAGGCCCGTCTTGCCCAGGCGAGTATATTCCATCGCGAGATTTCTCCGTGTTTTTCCGTCTCGATTTTCGAGGCGCTTACAATCTGCGACCAAAGCGGCATTCAACCCGCGCAGGCGGGTTTCACAACTCCTGCCGGGGGGTTTTCCCCTCGGCTTCCAGCGTCACAATTCCAGACCGGAGTTTCAACCCCGTCTCCTCGGCGTCTAAGGTTGGCCTCGGACGTTTTGAGAAAGATTGGTACGCCGCTTACATCGTGCGGGCGATGCGCTCGGCGGTGCGGAAAGCCAGCGCCATGATGGTCAGGACGGGGTTGAAGCCACCGTTCGTGACGTGCAATCCGCCGTCCGCGACATACAGGTTGTCGTGATTATGGACGCGGCCCCACCGATCCGTGACCGACGACTGCGGGTCGTCCCCCATGCGGCAGGTTCCGGCCTGATGCTGCCCGCCGCTCAGGAGAAAGCCGGTCGGGTAGCTCCAGACGCGCTCGGCCCCGCTCGCCCGCAGCCACTCCTCGGCCCGCCGCCGCATGAACTCCGACGTGCGAACGGTTTCCGCGTGGGCCGTGCCGGAAAAGCGCGCGACCGGGATGCCGTAGCGGTCGCGAACCGTCGGGTCAACCGTCACGCGGGCGTCGGGGTTGGGTATCTCCTGCACCGGCCCCATGACCTGATCCGTGCGCCGGTAATTCTCGCGCATCCACTGCTTGTTCGCCAGCCCCCAGCGCGGTATGTCGGGCGGCAGGGCGCGATACCAGTGGATAATCGGCAGCTTGATGAAGTCGTTGGCGAGCATTCCCCCGCCCACGATGCCCGCGTTGCCGTGATTGAACTGGCACGTCGCCAGGGATACGCCCGGCCCGATGTCGTCCTGCACAGGTTCCGGCATAAGCGCCAACGCGCCCGCATAATAATGGCCCTGCAAACTGCGCCCCACGATGTCGAAATCGTTGCCCAGGCCGAGCGGAAAGCGCGGACACGCCGAATTCAGCAGCAACCGGGCCGACTCGACCGCGCCGGAGGAAGAAACGACCACTTTTGCCGTAGCGGTTTTGCGCGTGGTTTGACCGTCTTCCTCGACGAAGTAGGAGACGCCCGTCACACGGCCCCGCGCATCGGTTTCGATGCGTTCGGCCATCGCCTGCGTTTGCAGGGTGCAGTTGCCGGTCGCGAGGGCGCGCGGTATCATCGTATTCTGCGTGCCGTTTTTGGCGTTCGAGGGACAGGCAAACCCGACGCAGTAGCTGCACTGAATGCAGGCTTCGCGCCCATGCCGGGGAACCGTGTTGATGAGCAGGGGAGCGGGGAAAGTGTTCCAGCCGAGCGCATCGGCCCCGCGCCGCAGGCTCAGGCGCGACAGGTTGTCGGGAACCGGGGGCATCGGATAGCCGCGCTTGCGGGGGGACTGGAAACGGTTGCCGTCGTCCGCGCCGCAGCAGCCGACCTCCCATTCCGCCCGCTCATAGTAGGGTTCCAGGTCGTCGTAGGAGAGGGGCCAGTCGGCGAGC